>NZ_JAUBOZ010000178.1:0-8566 GCF_036700475.1 Microcoleus sp. T2B6
CATCTTTATTTAACGATTTTACTAGCTTTTTCATTTTATCTCTTTTTTGACACATTTGCCAAAGTGAGATGCACCCAGTGGGTATTTGCTACTCAAGAGGGTTTATTCCTCATAAATCACTCAGACACAAAGGTTGTCCGCCACACAAAAGTTGAGGGCGTTAAGAGTCCATACGACGGTGACTGGATATATTGGAGCGCCCGAAAGGGAGACTACCCTGGAGTGAAAAAGCAACTATCCGAGTTGCTAAAAATACAGGGCGGAAAATGCGAATATTGCGGATTATACTTCAGTCCTGACTCGCTTGCCGAAATTCATCACAAAGATAGCAATCACAAAAACAACAAGCGGGATAATCTGGGCTTAGTACATAAACACTGTCACGACCAACTCCACGCCAAATCTCGGCTAACCAAAGCCGATAGGGATATAAGTATTATCGAGGAATGGATTGATGACCACCCTTTTTAATCCCCTAACCCCCCAACAGAAGGGAACGAGGTTCACATGACAAGTGCCAAATCAGTGAGGAGCTGGATGAGGCGAAAGTCTCACGTCCAGTTTTGCAAGAGAGTTCGGGGAAGTGATTCCCCGTTCGACTCTAACGAATTGCAGGGTTACGAAGTCCGGCAGTATCTCTTGGCAAAATGGAATCGGCAGTGCGCTTATTGCTCGGTTGAAAATGTACCGTTTGAGATTGAACACATTCAAGCTAAGTCAAGAGGTGGTTCTGACAGAGTTTCCAATTTGACGCTTGCTTGTCACGATTGCAATCAAAAGAAAGGTAATCAGGATGTTCGGGCATTTCTAGCGACTAAACCCGACGTGCTAAACCGCATCCTCAAACAGGCAAAACTACCACTCAAAGATGCAGCAGCAGTCAACTCAACCCGATGGGGGTTGTTCAATGCACTTAAAGAGACGGGATTACCTGTCACTACTGGTACGGGCGGGCAAACTAAGTTCAATCGCAATCGATTAGGGTTGCCCAAATCGCACTGGCTTGATGCTGCGTGTGTAGCTAACTTTGACACACTCGAAGTCTTAACCTCAAAGCCGTTACTGATTACAGCAAAAGGGCATGGGACACGACAGATGTGCGGTACCAATAGGTATGGCTTTCCTACTCGGCACAAATCCAGAGTGCAAATCCACAAAGGGTTTCAGACTGGCGATATTGTCAGTGCAACCGTTACCGCAGGGAAGAAAATCGGCTGCTATGTAGGGCGGGTTCTCTGCGGTGCTTCAGGTAGTTTTGATATCGCAACCAAGTCTGAAAGAGTCGCAGGTATTGGTTATAAATATTGCAGTCCAATTCACAAAAAAGATGGCTATAGCTACGCATTTTGAAGAAAGTAACTTCAAGGCGACTGAAGTCGCTACCGCTTTCCTACCCAAGTCGGTCGCCAGGGGCTTCTCGCTCGTTTTTTGGTGAGAAGTTCGGCGAGCGCGTGCGTCGAGTTGCGCTCAGTCGAACGATTTTAGACTTTAGATCGACCAAAAGCATCCAGGATATAAGCCCCCGGATTCATTCCGAAAGCAGACTCAGGACCGGTGAAATAAACAACCTGTATCCGATGAAACTTGCCCCCGAATTTATCTCGCGCAAGTCAATGCTTCAATTCTAAAATCTAAAATCTAAAATCTAAAATCTAAAATCGATTGACTCTGCAGATGAGTCTGGGGGCTTGAACTAAGGTTTCAACTTTTTTGCTCTCGACAACAGGAGTCGTGGGCAAGTATCCGTCTTTAGGTGAAGTCACGATTTATGCCAAAAAAGAGCGGCTATTTGATGACTGATGGTTTTGCTAACTAGCTGATTTCCTTGAGGACTCAGGTGAATGCTGTCTCGATACAAAGTTGGAAATTCGGCCGCACAATTGAAAATGGGAAGAAAATCTATGTAAGTAATTTTCTCTGTTTCTACGAGTTCGGCGAGACGCGCTCTAGCTTTGACTTCCCAGTCGCGAGGGCCTGGGCCGCCGAGTTCGCCCCGCTTGGGCGTGACGGCTAGCAAAAACTCGATGTTGGCGGATACAGCTATTTTATGGATTTGGCGAATAGCCTCTAAGTTGCAGCCTACTACATCGCCGCTTGTGGCTTCGGGTGCTGCCAATTGAGGAGTCGGCACAGCAGGTAGCAGGTAGCGGCTCAATAACTCTAGCGTAGCCGATCGGGGTTTGTGATCCGGGTAAGATCGATCGCGCCCCACAACCAGATCACAAGGAGCCGATGCAAACAAATCGTCCGTATTGAGCAGCAAAACCAAAGCCTTTGCCCCAAAAACACCGAACCGCTTGGCGTAAGCAAGTTGATTCCTCGGCCCCCAAGAATTGGCTGAGGCATTGAGAACTTCAAAATTTAAATAGTTGACTTTTGAACCTAATTGTGCATCGCTCGCCAGATGCTGTACTTGCAGTCTTAAATTCCGAGCCATAATTTCCGAGATCGTATCTGTCTGATGTGTCCACCAACCGCCGTTGGCGACAGAATCTCCCAACAGCAAGACGCGCAGAGTTTCTGGAGGGGGTATCGGGGCGATCGCTCCGCTACGCATCGAATACTCGTTAATCTCAATCCGGTTGCCCAAGCGGCGCACTTTTTGGTTGGGCGCCAACAAATAGCCGCACTCGGCATCGGCAATGTAAATCAAGGGATTGCCAAAACCCAGCAGCACCTGCAGCAGCACTTCGATTGCTGCCCACAATCCCGAGGTGACAGCCAAAATTATGAGAACAACTTCCACCACTTAACCTTGTTGACTTGACTTGACTTGACGCACTCCCCGGCAGACCAGCGCGGGGATTCTTAAAGGCTGCTTGAGGGTGGGCCGGGGCCACACCCTCAAGCTTTCTTCTTCTTGCTTCCGCGACTCTTAACTAGACCGTTGCCAGCCCCCGTCAGACCGTCTCCACAGGCTCTCCTGACTTTATGGTGTATAATGTAACAAACAATACATTAATTATCATGAATTTTTATTTAGACTACATATTAGACTTGCCTGGAGTGAAGGTTGAAAGTTGTACTCAAATTGATGGAAAAATTATATTAGGACTGAGCATTGTAGAAGAAGGTATGGTTTGTCATCATTGCCAAAATTATACCGAACAGTTGCATCAGAATCGACCAATCTTAGTAAGAGATTTGCCAGTGTTGGGTCGTCCTGTGTATTTAAAAGTCCCGCGACGGCAGTTTTACTGTCCTAATTGCCAACGATATCCCACAGAAAAAATAGATTTTTTGGACATAAAAAGACGGCATACTCAACGATACGAACAAAATATTTATGAGCGCGTCAAACAATCGAGCATGGAGCAAATTGGGCGAGAAGAAGGACTGAGTTATCACGAAATAAAAGGAATATTTTACCAGGTAAACAAAAATCAAAAAAAACCAGATTGGGAACAGGTTAAACGAATTTGTCTGGACGAGATAAGTATGCGCTCATGTCAAGGAAATTTTGTGACTGTTGTCAGTGACCTGGGCGAAGGTAATTTAATTGAAATGATTGATTCCCATCGCTGTGAAGAAATCATTGAAGTCCTGATGAAGCAAGCAATTGAGGTTCGAGAACAAGTTGAAGAAGTGAGTGTTGATATGTGGGGAGGATTTCCTAAAATTATCAAAAAAGTATTTCCCAATGCCCCAATTATTATCGCTCGTTTTCATGTGATGAAAGTAGTCAATAAAGACTTGAATAAATTACGTAGAGCCGCCGGAATAACAGATAGGCAAAGTAAATATTTATTGTTAAGTAATCGAGTAAATTTGAATCCTCTTCAGATTGATAAATTAGAATTGGTACTAGGTAAATCAGAAGGCTTGAGAATTGCATATGAGATGAAAGAAAAATTTAGAGAAATATATGAGACTAATTTGACTGTCAAAAAAGGGCCGACAAAAATTAAAGAATGGCTAAATCATGCACAAGTATTTTTTAGAGAATCTGCATCAACAATTGAAAACCATTGTGAGGGTATTTGCAACTACTTTCTTAATCGCACAACAAGTGGAGTGATGTCAGGAATCAACAATCGAATTAAGTTGATAATGCGGCAAGGATATGGCTTTTCTAATTTTAATAATTTCAGAAATCGTGTATTAGCTTGCTTTTCTGATTAGATAAAATTATAACCACAAGTTCAGGAGAGCCTCTCCACAAGCATTTTCTTTAATAGACCTCTTGCAAAAGTCCTTTTCATAAATTTATTGGACGGGCTCTTCGGCCCATCCCACAAGAAAAAATAACTCTTGTGGGATGGACCGAAGAGCCCGTCCTAGTTATTTTTGCAAGAGGTCTAATGTCCAAGAAGCGTCCCTCCTCAGACAATCCTTGAAAAGCGGATAACTTGAGCTGCTGCTACGTCTCTATGCGTCGTGTAACCACACTCAGGGCATTGGTGGAGTCTTTCTTTAAGCTCCTTTTTACCGAAAAATTGGGTTTAAAGCCCCGTCCTTGGCTTGACGGCTTTCTCTTTAAATACTATAGCTTAAGAAGCGATGCAACGTTTTTTAAGCTATAGTAAATAGAGGAGGTGATGCAACTGTTTAGTCTGACATACGAATACAAACTCAAACCCACAGAGCGCGCAAGTTGCCCGATTTGAAGACTGGCTCGAACAATGTCGGCGCGTCTACAACTATGCATTAGCCGAACGCAAAGATTGGTTTAAATCTCGTAGCTGTCAGATAAATGCTTGTTCTCTCCAGTCCGAATACATCATTCCAGCAGAAACCAAACGCCCTACTTATGCCAGTCAATGCAAGACATTAACAGCCTATAGGAAAACTTCTGGCAACCTACAGCGAGTGCAATCTCAAGTTCTACAACAGACGCTTCGTCGGTTAGAACAAGCATTCGTCAGTATGTGGGAGCAAGGACATGGTTTCCCTCGATTCAAGAAGAGTGGAACCATGCGCTCTTTCGTTTTTCCTCAAGTTGGGATAGATGCCGTAAGAGATGGCGCTATCAAGCTACCTGTAATTGGCTGGCTCAAGTTGCGCCAATCGCGTTCTATTCCTGATAGCGGCAAGCTAAAACAGGTTCGGATAGTCAGACGTGCTAGCGGATGGTTTGCCATGTTGACATTGCAGTGGGATGTATCCGTTCCAGATGTCATGCCACATGGCGAAGCGCTTGGAGTAGACGTTGGAATCAGTCACTTTGCTGCGGTTTCTAACGGTAAGTTGTTCCCCAATCCCAGACCTTTCAATTCGCTCGAACGCAAGCTTAGATTACTGCAACAGAGAGTACCCTTGAAAAGTTAAGGGGTCGAATAACCGCAAGAAAGCGCAAGTTAAAGTCAGCAAACTGCACGAACGAATTGCAAATACTCGGAAAAACTACTACTGGCTCGTAGCTCACAATCTCTGCGATTGGGCGGGGATGATATTTGTGGAAGATTTGAAACTTAAAGGTCTAGTGCGAGGCTTCTTAGGGAAGCACTGCTTAGACGCTGGATGGGGACAATTTTTTCAAGTATTAGAGCAGTGCTGTCGCAAACGCGGAGTGTTCTTTCTTAATGTTGACAGCAAGAAAACCAGTCAGATATGTCCTAACTGCTTAGTCGAGACGGGCAAGAAAGCGCTATCCGAGCGTATTCATTCGTGCCAACATTGTGGCTATAGGACGGATAGAGACGTTGCAGCCGCTCAAGTAGTTCTCATTCGAGGACTTGCAGCCGTGGGACACACGGTCAAGATGCTTTCTGAGGGTAAAGCGATTGCGCTCCCGGCGATGAAAGAATCCCCGTCCTTATAGGGCGGGGAGTGTCAAGAGAGTTGATCCAGTCCTTGCGTTCCCGCAAAGCGTAGTTCCAAACCTTGCGACAAACCATTAGAACCCGCTCAATTTCTTGAGCTTGCTCTGCAGTTGGCTTCAATTTGTACTCGTAATTAAGGTTTAACATTGCTCGTTTTCCCTGGATCTACAAAATAGAGTAGGCTTTTGTAGAGTCAACGACAAGCAAAGCAATGCAAGGTAACTTGCAGGCTAAAGCCTGCCTCTAGCTTTCATCCCCGGTCTAAAGACACGGGGTTCTCAGCATATTTGCTATAGAATTCTAGAATATACCGTCAAAATCCGCCGTCAGCCGTCAGTGAACTTGGTGGTTTCAGGAAAATCCGTGGACTTAAAACAAATATTCAAAACGCCGAATCCCATAATCGGTGTCGTACATTTACAGCCTTTGCCAACTTCTCCCCGCTGGGGCGGAAACCTCAAAGCTATTATCGGAAGAGCCGAGCAAGAGGCTACAGCGCTGGCTTCTGGTGGCGCAAACGGTATCATTGTCGAGAACTTTTTCGACGCTCCTTTTGCCAAAGACAGCGTAGATCCGGCTGTGGTAAGTGCCATGACTCTGGTAGTTGAGAGGCTAACAAATCTCGTGACGCTGCCGATCGGCGTTAACGTGCTGCGAAACGACGCCCACAGCGCGATCGCCATCGCCTCCTGCACAGGAGCTCAATTCATCCGCGTCAACGTCCTCAACGGCATCATGGCTACAGACCAAGGCTTAATTGAAGGCCAAGCTCACCAGCTACTGCGCTACCGCCGGGAATTGGGCAGCGATGTCAAAATATTAGCAGACGTGTTAGTCAAGCACGGGCGACCCCTAGGCAGCCCCAACTTGACCACAGCCGTCCAAGAGACGATCGGGCGAGCTTTAGCCGACGCCGTAATCCTTTCCGGCTGGACAACTGGTAGCCCTCCCAATCTCGAAGACTTAGAACTCGCGAGTGCTGCTGCTGCAGGAATTCCAGTTTTCATCGGCAGCGGCGCCTCGTGGGAAAACATTTCCACCCTCATGCAGGCCGCTGACGGCGTAATCGTATCGAGTTCCCTGAAGCGAAACGGCCGCATCGAGCAGCCTATAGATCCGATCCGCGTCAGTCAGTTTGTAGAAGCCGCCCGCCGCAGCTTGTCACAGAAAGATCCCGAACAGGAAAATAGAGATGCTAATGGCTCAAGAGGGCCAACACCGGAACCGGGCAAAGTCACAAGTAAAACGTAAAATAGGAATTGTTGACTGTTGACTCTTGGCAGTAGTCAGTTGGCAGTTGGCAGTAGTCAGTAGTCATCAGTTATCAGTCATCAGTCATTAGTTAACAATTAACAGTCATTAGTCAACAGTCAACAGTCAACAGTCAACAGTCAACAGTCATTAGTCAAGAGTCAACAATTCCCAATTCCCAAATTACCAAATCAAAAAATGATTCGCCGACGTTCAACCCCTTGGATTCATCGCTGGTCTAGGACTGTGATGGCAGCGATCGCAGCCATAGGCGTCGTAGAAACGGCCTATCTCACGATCGCTAAATTCACGAATGGCTCGGTCATTTGTCCCACCAGCGGCTGCGACAAAGTTCTCAACAGTCCCTACGCCACAGTAAGCGGCACAGTGCCTTTAAGTTTGTTAGGCTGTCTGGCTTACCTGAGCATAGCAATCCTGGCATTGGCTCCCAAAGCTGTAAATCCCGCCACCAATAAAGGACTGCACTCTCAACTAGAAAAAAACACTTGGCAAGCGCTATTTATCATCACCGCTGCGATGGTAATTTTCAGCAGCTATTTGATGTATTTGATGGCTTTTGAAATTCAGGATCTGTGCATTTACTGCGTCACTTCTGCCTTATTTGCGCTGTCGCTGTTTGTCCTGGTGCTAGTCGGGCGCGAGTGGGAAGATATCGGACAGTTGGTGTTTACAGGCATTTTGGTGGCAATGGTGAGTTCGATCGGCGCCTTGGGACTTTATAACAGCGTCAAGTCACCTCCTCCTATTGTCTCTACCCCCGGAATTGCACCCCCTGCCGTCACTACCACCTCCGGCCCGGCACAAATTGCTTTGGCCCGCCACCTCCGACAAATCGGCGCTAAAGAGTACGGCGCTTACTGGTGTCCCCACTGCCACGACCAAAAAATGCTGTTCGGCAAAGAAGCAGCCAAAATAATAGATTATTTTGAATGCGATCCCAGGGGACAAAATTCCCGCGCTGAAATTTGCCAAGCTGCTGCGGCGAATGTTAAAGGTTTCCCGACTTGGGAGATTAATGGTCAGTTTTACGCGGGGACACAATCTTTGGATAAACTCGCTGATTTATCGGGTTACACGGGTTCCCGCAACTTTCAAAACTAACAGGAAAGTGGGAGATTATAGATGACAGATTTTAGATTGATGGGCAGGAAATATCCTGGTCTTTAACTTAGTTTAGCGTGGGATCGTGCTGCGAAATCAATCTAGAATCTTGCATCTATTATAATCAATAAAAAAATAGTAAAAATTATTTAGAACGAAAAAGTTTAAAACAAGTTGTGGGTTTTTAGTATTTAGATCGGCGAATAACTACTAAAACTTTTACAGAAAAATGTAATAAACCGGGTTTCTGCTTCCAGAATGATTGTTGAAATGACATATTTTGGTGGCGAAACCCGGTTTCTGCTGTTGCAGCCCGATCGCACCGCAAAACCAAAAAATTCGATAATCTAAAATCTAAGGATCGCGAATTAAATAATTTACACTCTTGAAAGTGGGGAGTAGGGGTTGGGCTTATAGCCCGCCCTTTCTGG
>NZ_JAUBOZ010000010.1:0-118647 GCF_036700475.1 Microcoleus sp. T2B6
TAATTATGAAATGGAACCGAAAAATAAAAAATAAAGGTAACTTAGTTAATGCAGTTTAGATGTTTGACAGCTTATTTGATATTTAAAAGCTGATTATCGCATTTTCCCGAAGTGCCACCTCGCGCGACGGCGAGAATTCAGAGACATTGGAGTGTAGTACAGTTTCAGCATCAGATTTACCTTACGCCACAACATCAGTTTAGCCGCCAAATTTCTTGATTTATAAGGGTTGTGGGGGACGCAGAGGATTGGTTGGAGCGATCGACACCCCTTTAAAAAACCCAATTTAAAAAAAAGTTGTATTACCCCCTTGACAGTCTTGTATTACACAATGTAGTATAAATGTATGGCGAAGGGGAAAGAGCTTCAAAGCCTTACCCCAGAAGCAATATGAACCTTGAAAACAGAATAGGAAGTTAATCGTGTCACATAATTGTGGACATCGGCGGTGTAGACTCCGGCAACAATAGCCCGATCGGGTTGTAGTACGCGGAATCAACCGCCACCCCGTCCCAACTTGAGTAATTCAAGGACAGAATATTGTTCATTTTCGCGGGGGTATAGCTCAACCGGTCAGAGCAGTCGCCTGTCGAGCGAAAGGTTGCGAGTTCAAGTCTCGTTACTCCCGTAAGTCGATTTTAGATTTTAGATTTTAGATTTTAGATTTACTCCACAGGAGAAGAATCTCGAAGCTGGAACTTTGGTCTAAAATCCACACCTCCTGTCGGAAAGCAAGTATCCGTTTTTCGGCGGGGGTCAAAGTCCCGTAGGCAAAAGTCAAGCCGTCTCCCCCTCAAGGAGAAGATTGCGAGTGCAAACCTCGTCGGGACTCCCAGGTTAGGTGGCTGAGTGGCTCAAAGCGTCGGTCTGCAAAACCGATTTTCGCGGGTTCAAATCCCGCCCTAACCTCTGTTCCCAATCAGGAATTAAAATTAGAAATTAAAAGATTAAACTAACAGTCTTTTAATTGAAATTTTTAACTTTGAAAAGGAACGAAGCGAAAGTGACATTGCAGCGTAGCTTAATAGTAAAGCGCCAAGTTCATACCTTGGTCAATGCGGGTGCAAATCCCGCCGCTGCCACCAAAAGCAGGGATGGTGTAACTGGCAACACTCTGGTCTCCAAAACCAGCATTCTGAGTTCAAATCTCAGTTCCTGTGCCAATTTATAGTGCTGTAGGCAAATGGTTTAAGCCGCTTGGTTTTCACCCAAGTGATTTGCGGGTTCAACTCCCGTCAGCACTTCTCGTGGGTCGTTGGCAGAATGGTTTTGCAGCCGCCTTTTAAGCGGATGGATCGAGGTTCAATTCCTCGACGACCTACCAAAATTTCTATCTTGGGTCGGCCCTCCTATTGGTGTGGGTAGCTGTCTGTAAAACAGTAGCTTAAAGCGTTGCTGGTTCAATTCCAGCCCGACCCATTTGTAACTGCATTTAATATGCAGTTGCAATCTTGAGAACGTGGTGTAGCCGGATAACATCTCAGTTAATAAAGCTGAAGATTGAGGGTTCAAATCCCTCCGTTCTCGCTCGCTGAGGAGAGGTGGCCGAGTGGCTTAAGGCGCTTTCCTGCTAAGAAAGAGCGGTTTAACAGCCGTCGAGGGTTCAAATCCCTCCTTCTCCGTTTTCCCCCGATAGCTCAGTTGGTAGAGCGCTTGTGTGAAGAACAAGAGGGCGTCAGTTCGATACTGACTTGGGGGATTGCGTTGCCTTATAGCTCAATGGTAGAGCAAGCGGTTGTTAACCGCTAGGTTGTAGGTTCGAGTCCTACTGGGGCAGCCATTTTACACAACGTTAAAAAGTTGGTAAAGCATGGTGCAGAACTCATTTATAATAATAATTACTTGAGTTCTACACTTTTCATGAAATACACCAAAGAAATCTTGGAAGAATCTGTTAAACATTCATTTTCTATCAGTGGGGTTTTAAGGCAACTTGGTATAGCAGGTGGGGGAAGTCATGGTCACATAACTAAGCGGATTAAAGAGTTGGGTATTGATACCTCTCACTTTAAACAATCCGATCAAAGTTTGAAAGGGCTTAATCCCAAAAAGCATTGCCAAGAAATTTTGGTTCTAAGTTCGCGCAATCAAAGAACACCAACATTCCAACTTAGAAGAGCATTAATGGAGATTGGGAGAGAGTATAAATGTGAAAACAATAAATGTTTTGTGCAAAGTGAATGGTTAGGAGAGAAGTTAGTTTTAGACATCGATCACATCAATGGGAATTGGCAAGATAATAGGCAAGAGAATCTGAGATTTATTTGCCCTAACTGTCACAGACAAACTGAAAATTATGGAAGTAAACGCAGAGAGCAGGAAGCAAATAATTACATAGCTCACCAGAACAAAAGAGTTCCTCATATGAAAGCCAGAAAAGTTGATCGTCCCTCTAAAGAAGAGCTAGAAAAAATGCTTTGGGAAAAACCAACCGCTTGCTTAGCAAAAGAGTTTGGTGTCAGTGGCAAGGCAATAGAAAAATGGTGTAAGACTTATGGAATTCAGAAACCGCCAAGAGGATATTGGCAGCGAAATAAAAAATATTAAATATCTAAATATTTAGTAAGTTGAGTAAATGTTATTGGGAAGTCGCCTAATCGGTATGGCACCGCTCTTTGAAAGCGGCAAAATGCAGGTTCGATCCCTGCCTTCCCAGTTCTGCTATTACCAAAGCAGATCAATTACACTCCTGTAGCCCAATTGGCAGAGGCCGCAATTTCAAAAGTTGTGTTGTGTGAGTTCAAATCTCACTCCAAAGTACCAAATTTTCAACTAAGTTTCTACTTGCTCCTGTGGCGGAATTGGCAGACGCGGCAGACTTAAAATCTGTTTTATTTTGAGTGTGAGTTCGAGTCTCACTAGGAGCATGAACGGGATGTAATTCAGCGGCCAGAAGCCATGCTTTGGGAGCATGGAGTCGTTGGTTCAAATCCAACCATCCCGACTTTACCCCTGTGATGTAATTGGAAAACATCACTCGCTCAGAACGAGTGTTTTTTGCAGGTTCGAGGGCTGTCAGGGGTATGAGGTTTTATTCAATCTCAAATCTCAAATCTCAAATCTCAAATCGGTTTTGCCCCTGTAGCCCAATCGGTAGAGGCGCTAGATTTAGGATCTAGTTAGTGCTGGTTCGATGCCAGTCAGGGGTATTTGGTGACATCGCGGGTGAAGTAGCCTGGGTAGGCTTGGAGGTCTCATAAGCCTCTTAATAGCAGGTTCAACTCCTGCCCCCGCCACCAAAAATGCAGGTGTGATGTAATTGGCAACATGAGGCTCTTGTAAAGCTTTCTTGCAGGTTCAACTCCTGTCACGTGCTTGGGAAAATACGATCGCTATTTAGCCAGAATTGCGATCGCCACCTTCCCAAATTTGCAGTTGTCGTTCTGCGGCAACAAAACAGTTTACATACGGCGTCGGATAAACAAAATAGTCGTAAGCCAGTGCCATTTGCCGCGCGGCTTCGCGATAAGGAGCTCTGCCTATCCCCGTTCCTAAACCCGGACAAACGACACTCTCAATTTTACGTTCTGCGTGTCGATTGTAGCGCCGAATTGTTAATAGCATTGCCCACATTGCCACATACGGAACGTCTGTACCCACAACAGACATAGGTACGCGCATGGTGGGAGTATGAGCGAGAAAAGGATGTTTGGGATGGTGAGTTTCGATGATGAATGACGTGCCAACGGGTTGTTCGCCTAAATAGTCTTCCAAGATATGCTGCTGCACCCTAACCATCAGAGAATGACCGAAAAAACCAACGATAGCTGCGTCGATACCGCCATCCATCATGCCAAATGAATTAGCGGGACTCACCAAACAGTCATACTCGGTTAAATCCTCGAAACATTTGTTGGTAATTTCGAGATTGGGTAAGTAGAAAAAATGTTCTTGGAATGCCGCAAATAGTTCGGTATTGGGTGCTGTAAGTATAAGTTTCATGTGTTTTATCTCCGAGCGCTAGTTTAGCAAATAGCTAAGGGCGATCGCACTAATTTTTCCAAAAAATTGTCATAATTGAAGTTGAGTAGTTCAAGGTTAAACTATGCTAGCAACTGACAACACCTCAATGGGAAAAATTATTACCACACTCACCGTGACTAACCGCGCCGATCAAAATGTCGCAGCCAGAGGATTTATGCCTTCCGACCAAATCCGTTCAGTCACTCTAAATAATGTGCTAGTTGATACAGGTGCAACAACATTGTGTTTGCCTGCAAGTATCATTGCACAACTCGGTTTAGAATTGCTCAAAGAAGTGGATGTAGAGACTGCTAATGGCATTGGTAAAGCCAGAATTTTTCAGGATGCTAAAATTTCTTTAGTAGGACGCGAAGGCACGTTTGAGTGTTTGGAATTGCCCGGAGGTATGAATCCTTTATTAGGCGTGATTCCTCTAGAAGCCCTGGGAATTGAATTAGATTTAAAAAATCAGCGATTAGTAACTTTACCCATCAGTCCAACGCAAACTTACTTGACAATTTTGTAAAGGCTGTATGTTGAGGTTAAAGAGATACAATCGCTAAACTAATTGCGGATATGGTGTAACGGTAGCATTCGAGTCTTCCAAACTCTAGGCACGAGTTCGAGCCTCGTTATCCGCTTGGTTAAACAAGAGGTTTGTTAAATCTCACATCTTGCACCATTCTCGCTTAACAGGCTTTCCGGCCTGTTCCACAAGAAAATCTACTCTTTGTGGAACAGGCCGAAAAGCCTGTTCATAAAAGGCTTATTGACAATGGTGCAACATCTCAGTTAAATCTCAAATTTCCAATCTCAAATCAGTTTGCGGATGTCATGTAGCGGCTAGCATCTGAGTATGCCATTCTCAGCGCATGGGTTCGAGTCCCATCATCCGCTTTTGTAGTCCTGATCTTCGAGGGTAGAGCGTTTGCCTTACAAGCAGACGCGGGGTAATCTCCTGTCAGGACTACCAATTTATGGGAGTGTAGCTCAATGGATAGAGCGCCGCGCTTCGGACGCGGATGTTGTGGGTTCAAGTCCTACCACTCTCGTTGTTTTTTATTTAATTTAAGGAGGTTGATTCCATTGAATGGATAATTTTTTATATTAAGAGCGATCCTCTTCGAGGGCTTCGCTAACGCCCTTTGCGTGTCCCAATCTTTGGAGCCTACATACTTTAGTACGAGAGGAAAGGTACCGCTGTCAAAATCAGCGGGCGTTTGAGAACGAGGAGTGCATTGAACCCGGCAGGTTGGCTTAAAGGTAGCCATCCTTTAAAGAGTGTGTAGCAACTCATCGGCGGAGTCCCTCTAGTAACTGAGAAAACGCAATGCTCTGATAACTTGCACGTCAAAATGCGTGAAGCGCAGCTATCCCGTAGGGAATCGCACATTAACAAAAAACATGGGAGTGTAACTCAACTGGATAGAGTGTCGAGCTTCTACCTCGAAAGTTGTGGGTTCAAGTCCTACCGCTCCTGCTGTCTGGGGTTCGTAGCTTAATTGGTAAAGCATCTAACTGGCTGTTAGAAAGATATCGGTTCAAATCCGATCGCGATCCACCACACCAATTTGAGATTTGAGATTTGAGATTTGAGATTTACTTCACAGGTAAATCTTTTAAGCGCGGTCATTCGATTTTAGATTTTAGATTTGAGATTTACTCAACAGGTGAATCTTTTACGCGGGGTCATAGCTCAATTGGTAGAGCGCTTGCTTTGCACGCAAGAGGCCAGGAGTTCGATTCTCCTTGACTCCACTTTCGGTGTCTGAAATCGAAGAGATCGAGACGTTGGTTATTTCAACTAACGACGTACTCATTATCGCGCTATATTGTTTAGTAAAGACTGAAAACACTACAAATGCCTAAAAAATCTAAGTACACCAAGGAGCTTTTAGAGCCCATCGTCAGGGAAAGCATTACGCTTACTGAGGTGCTTAAAAAATTGGGTTTGGGAAAAACAGGAGGGAATCGCAGGAATATTAGTTCGCGTCTTAAAAACTTAGGAATTTCAACTCAACATTTTGTTGGGGCTTCTTGGGCTAAGGGAGAAACTGCTAGTAGTAATCCTGCAATTTGGCAGAATCGAACTAAGAATACATATCCTGATGAGGAGGTATTTGTAGAGTGTTCAACTTATAATGGTGGCCCCAAGTTGACTAAAAGATTAATTCAAAAAGGTTGGGATTATAAATGTAATGAATGCGGGATTGACCAGTGGAGAGATAAGCCCTTAGCTTTGCACTTAGATCACATTAATGGAGTTCAAGATGACAATCGATTAGAAAATCTCAGGTTCTTATGTCCAAATTGCCATCAACAAACAGAAAATTGGGGTAACAAAAATCAAAGAGTAAAGCAGGCAATCGACAACCAAGTATTAGAGACACATATTGCTTCAGAAAATGGGAGGATAAATGATTGTGCCAATGGGAAAAAAGAAATAAAAGTAAGAATGAAGAAATGTGGCTCTCCAAGAATTAACTCCAGAAAAGTTGAGCGTCCTTCTAAAGAGGATTTGCAAAAGCTAGTCTGGGAAAAACCAACTACTCATATAGCTATAGATTTTGGTGTGAGTGACAAAGCAGTGGAGAAATGGTGTAAAGCTTATGACATTGAGAAACCTACTAGGGGTTACTGGGCAAAACAGAGTCGAAATCATACAGGTATGCAATGCCAAAAGGAAAGTAGCTAATTTGCAATTACCGAAATTGTAGTTCGACTCCTATCGATATGCAATGAGAGTTAAGTAAACTGGTAAATTAACTTCAGACTCAATCATAGCATGATTAATAAGGAAGATGCCGCTAAATGGTTGGCAACCAGTCTTGAAAACTGGGGTACAGGTAACTGTAAGGGTTCGATTCCTTCATCTTCCTTTTAATTAACCACCGGAAGCCGAGAAGCGAGGTGCTGTGCTGATAACGCAGAGGTAGGAGGGGCAGTACCTCCCCGGTGGATTTCTTATGATTTTATATATAAATAAGGGAGAATTATGGTTGATTTTTTCACGAGCTTTGCTCTCATATACTGAGAAAAATTATGGGGAGGTCGCCTAAATGGAATGGCACCGTAAAAACTTTGGAAAAGCGGCTCCCAAAAGGACGATCGGGTTTGTTGAGTAGGGTAAAAAGTTGCTTGGCGACGTTCCCTGAAAATGCAAACTGGCAGGGGGTTGCGGAGGCACTGAAAGGAATTAACAGTCCGAGATGGGGGCAGTTCCCGTCTGCTTGCGGGCAGTAAGGAAGCGCGTTTCCTGAAAGTTGCTGTCGATTGATGCGGGTTCGAGTCCCGTCCTCTCCATTCAAGGTTCAAGTCCAAATCGAAGAGTTTCAACCCGTGCCCTAACAGTTAAAGCATACATACTCGGCTGTTAACCGACTAAAACCAATGCTTTACGCACTTGCACGGGTTGAACCTCAGAACCTCAGTTGTTCTTGAGGTCTAAATCCCGATCGTAGCTGCCGATTGGCCGCAGTCTGGTCATCAACTGCTTCAGCAAGAAGCCGTTGCTGTTCCAAGCGGTATAAGGAGTAGCCCCTTGTCCCTTCAGGCACAAGGTTTGTCGGGCTTTGTTGTGGCAGATATTTGCCAGCAGGCTGACGACTGACACTAAGCCGAGTTCATCGACAAGGGCTTCGAGTTCATCTTGAGTCACAAGCACACCTCCAGGGTTGACTATTCCTGGAATATACCATATAGTACCTTTCAAGGGTACTCATAGTATACTATGACTTACTTAGTTTCAGTTTCCTCCACGAGGTTGTATTCCTTGACGGCCGCCATGACTAGCAGAGTGGACATAGGAACTCCTGTCTGCTGGGAGATGTTTCTCAGTTTTTCGTGCAAACGCTTGGGAACTGTGACTTTAATCACAGCAGTCTCTTCTTTGTCAGCCATTTCAAGCAGTCATGTTTAGTTGACACCAGCTTATCCTCTTTCGGAGTACCGATCGCACCTTGCTGCGATCGTCTGTAGAGATGCGGGCGCAGCGCGATAAAATGGCTGCTGCTGCGAAACTGTACGCTAACAAATAAAAAGGTCGATCGCAAATCTCTAACCAAGGGAGCGATTGGACCTATTGGTTACATTCAGAAGCACCCAGTAACCACACAACTTAATAAAAAAGGTGAAATATGCGAAAATTAAAATATTGTGTTATACTATTCTAGATGCGGGAGTATAGCTCAGTTGGTTAGAGCAGGTGACTCTTAATCTCAAGGTCGAAGGTTCAAGTCCTTCTACTCCCATCCCCAATAACCTACTATTCACAAGGCTTTGAGACTTTAAACTGTCTCTAGTATGTCCCTTTTCGCCCATTTTTCGCTCACGATAGCAGCCAAGGGCGGTAGCGGTTGGATTACAGTGAGTGTTTGCGTTGTCGGATTTTTAATGTCAATCGGCTCATCCGATCGATAAAAGTGCGATCGCCCAAGCTATTTTGAAACTGAATAACAACAGGAAATGGTGATTAGCTATGATGGCAAATCTCTCAGGGCGCTGCTATGCGGGCGATCGCGATTTAGATGCGATCGCCCATTTAATCAATACTTGCGAAGAAGTCGATCGGCTCGATGAAGGCACTTCCATCTCGGAACTACAACAAGAATTTAACGCACCGTCTCTAGACCAAGCCCGCGATATCCGCCTTTGGGAAGATGCGGAGGGAAAATTAATCGGTTTTGCTCAGTTGTCGGTTTCTGTACCGGGGGAAGTAATTGACGGTTGGCTGTGGTTTCGCGTTCACCCAGGTGCGCGCGGAGGCGATGTGGAAGCAGCCGCGATCGCCTGGGGTGAAGTGCGGATGCGCGAGGTGTCTGCGATGCGGGGCGGGCGCGTGAAGCTGCGAACCTACGCTCGCGCTGAGGATTGCGATCGCATTTCTGTGCTGACAAGTTGCGGTTTTAAGGTCGATCGCTATTTTTGCCGCATGGCGCGATCGCTCTCTGAACCGATCCCCGAACCGCACTTCCCCGAAGGTTTCGCGCTGCGTCAGTTCCCCGGCGAACAGGATGCCCCAGCTTGGGTAGAAATGTTCAACCAGTCGTTTATCGATCACTGGAATCATCACGATTTAACAGTGAATAAATTTAAGCACGAGTTAGCTAAACCCGATTACAGAAATGATTTAGACCTGATTGCTGTTGCTGATGACGGCACATTTGTCAGTTTTTGTTACTGCCAGATTAGTGTGCAAGAGTGCGATCGTACCGGGCGCAATGAAGGCTGGATTGCTTGTCTCGGCACTCGGCGCGGCTTCCGCAAAATGGGATTGGGACGAGCGATGTTGCTCGCTGGTTTGCATCGACTCAAAGCTGCCGGTGTGGCTACTGCTATTCTCGGCGTCGATGCTGAAAATTCATCAGGTGCGATGCGACTTTACGAGTCTGCTGGCTTCCACAATATTCGCAACAGCATTTCCTATGTTAAGGATGTTTAATCGATATTTTTTGGTGAAACAACCCGGTTTCTGCCTACCCGTGCATAAGTCCTATCTAATTATGGGCGGGCTCTCCTGCCCAACCCCTACTCCCCACAATCAAATTCACAGGCGGGCAGGATGCCCACCCCACAATCAAATTCATTCTTTGTGGAACAGGCATCTTGCCTGTTCCTGACAATAGTGCGAGATATCCGATCTAAAAAAACTTTTGCTACCCCCTTGACACCTGTGTAGTACCTATGTAGTATATAAATATGGAAAGCGCAGGACAAGCAAAAACCTGTATTTTTCGTGCAAATTCTGAACCTTGACAACTAAATATTGCTCAAAATTTCAACGAAGATCAATTTGAAAGTCTTGTAATATAGACTCGATGGTCATGTTGTTACTTTATACGAGACTGTTCGGTTACAAACTGACTCGGCATGAGTCAGATGTTGTACGAAATCAGTCTAATTTCAACGAATTTGATGCGGATTCAGAACAGACAAGTTCAGCCAGATTTCAATCAACCAAAAAGGCTGAGGAAATCCGCAAAATTAAACAAGCTTATCATTTAGAACGGCGCTTCTTTCAGTAAAGATTATCAGATTTCGTGAATCTTTACCGATACTGGCAATTTGCCAAGTCTTACAAAAAGCCAAAGTCGAGAGCAGATAAGCTACTAATCCAAAATCCACAATTGCTCTAGGAGGTATCGGTAATGGTTCACATTCGTTTTGAAGGACGTTCCTACGATCTGGCCGAAGACCAACTGGGTATCGCGGCAGGAATGAGCGACAAGGCTATTAAGGAACGTCTGGCAAATCATTTTGATGTCAAGGGATCTCGCTTCGAGTCTTACGTTCTGGATCGCCGTCCCAGCGGTGATTTAATTGTTCGGCCAGAAGCTGTTTACGGCTAGAAATTCACTTAAAGCACGTATTAGACAGCGCACCCCAACTAAAGAAGCTTACAAACTAAAAACGTTCCACTTAAAATCGAATAGTAGGTTCAATTCCTACCTTTCGAGAGCGTGAAAAAAAGCTTCTCTGACTTGTGCGCTGCCTTTTATAGCTAAATTTTTTATATCTATCCGACGCTTAAAAGTTCCACTTCGCGCCCCAACAAAGGAAGCTTACATACTAGCTCATTGGTAGAGCAATTCCCTTTTAAGGAACTGGTCGCGGGTTCAACTCCTGCGTATGTGCCAACGGCTTTCTTGACTTGCGCGAAGTGACATTTTAGGCGCTATAAACTCTTGTTGTTAATTCAGGATAATAATTAAGTAATCCTGTTTGTATTGAAGACTTCCGTCCTCAAAAATAAATTGGGTATTAGCCATGAGAAAAAAACTGGCAATTTACCGATCGCCCAAGGAGATAGACAGTCTGATTCATGCCTTCCAAGAAGGCAACCTGTCGCGAAGTCAATGGACGCACGAAGCACATTTAACCGTTGCCCTGTGGTATCTGTGTTATGACTCGGAGCCAGAAGCGATAAATGCGGTGCGGAATGGCATTAAACGTTACAACTCGGCTCAAGGAATTGAAACTACAAAAAACAGCGGGTATCACGAAACACTAACGCTGTTTTGGGTGCGAACTATTCGCCGGTATCTCGCCGATGAAAGCCAAAATCGCTCGATCGTACATCTGGCTAACGGTTTGATTGCAAAATATGCCGATTCCCTACGGGATAGCTCCGCACGCGCGTACTTTACCTTTTACCTATTACACGCGCGATCGGCTGATGTCTTCGGAAGCTCGAATTAACTGGGTTGAACCCGATTTGAAGTCACTCGACTCCGAAATAGTCCGCCAGGGATTGAAATCCCTGTCTAATAGCTAAAGTCCTCTGAAGAGGACTAAAGATATTTGTTTTTGTTGGTTTTTAATCACAGAAAATACATTTTTAAACACGCATTTCAGTCCTCTTAAGAGGACTTAAGCTTTGAGCCAGGGATTTCAATCCCTGGCGGACTAAGGCGCTAGGTGCAAAATATTAGGTGACACCAATGAATATGAATACAGTAGAACGCGATTTACGTTTGGAAATGCTCAACAGTCTCCTCACAACTCCTCACCGCCAATTAGAAAAAGTAGCAGAAATCCACAAGTTAATTGTCGAATTAGACCCGATTTTTTACGGTCATTTAGCAGTCTGGTATCAGCGTCAAGGCGACGTGCGCGACCACAAGGAAGTTTTTGTCGGAAATTTGCTGACTTCGGCACTGACGGAACACCGGGATGCCGGGTTTATGATGCTGCAAGAGTTCCCTCCCTACGAAGTTTCGCGGATTGTGGACTTTATGAAGCGGCACCAGAATAAGATGCCTCGCAGCGCGCGCACTGCTGTCACTCGCTATCTGAAATCGCGGGAAAAGAATGCACAGTTTTTCGATCGCGCCGCCCTCCGCAACCGCAAGGCGATGAAGCATTTGTACGCAACGCTGCACGTCAAGCCGAGCGATCGCGCTAATGCTATTCTGTTTAAAGACAATCCGCCGGAAGACTCTCTGGCATTCGTTTTGAAGCAGTTGGCAAAGGCGGCGACACCTGCGGAACAGGCGAATTTGATTGTTGAGTACAAGATTCCGTATACGATCGCAGTTGGTGCGATCAGACAGCTAACGCCAACAGTTTTGGCCGCGCTGATTAACTCGATGTCGCCGCAGGAAGTCATCAACAATTTGAAATCGATTCAGTCGCGCGGGGCGATGGATCACGCGGAAGTCAAGCAGTTGATTGACTCGAAGCTGGATGAAGCGGCAAAGTGCGATCGGGTTTCTGCTTACAAAGCGAGTGTTGCGGGTGCGGGCGCGAACTTCGACGCAGCAACGGCGGCGAAGCTGGAAGCGGTGACAAACGAACAGGTGAAGAAGCGCGGCAAGATTGCGAAAGCAACTGGTTTGTTGATTGACAAGTCTGGTTCGATGGAAAGTGCGATCGAAGTCGGGAAGCGTCTCGCTGCTTTGATTTCCGGCATTTCCAAGGCTGCACTGTTCGTTTATGCCTTTGACACGATGCCGTATCGAGTGGAAGCAAACGGCAGCGAATTGACAGACTGGGAAGGCGCTTTCAAGCACATTCGCGCTGGCGGCGGCACAAGTTGCGGTTGCGCGGTGGAAGCAATGCGGCTTAAAAAGCAGGTTGTCGAGCAATTCATTATGGTAACAGATGAAGGCGAAAATGCTGCACCTTATTTCGCGGATGCTTATCAGAATTACTGCCGCAGTTTGGGGGTAATTCCTGATGTGGTGATTGTGCGAGTTGGTTCTTGGTGCGAATATGTCCAGAAGCAATTAAAGGACAAACAAGTATCGGTGGAAACCTTTACGTTTGCCGGCGATTACTACTCCTTGCCGAATTTAGTGCCGATGTTGAGTCGTCCTTCGCGGCTGGAATTGTTGATGGAAATTCTGGATACTTCGTTGCCTGTGAGGGATGATAAGTGATATAATTGGGCATGACTCGTCAGTTAAGCTGGCGAGCAATGCTCACCTTATTTTTTCTAGCAGGGAGCATAAAATTGAAAAAATGATTCAGGGTTTGCCAGATGAGTGCTGAGGGTGAGAGCGATCGCGTAGAACGTCAGGCAGTTTTTCAGCCTGAGTTTTTAGAAGACCTAGAATATTGGGTACAAACTGACCGCAAGATGGCGTTACGCTTAATCAAAATGGTCAGAGAAATTCTGCGAGACCCGTTTGAAGGCATTGGCAAGCCGGAACCCCTGAAATACGAGTTGTCGGGCGCGTGGTCGCGTCGCTTGAATAAAGAACATCGTATTGTTTATTTAGTAAGTGATGAGCGTATCAATTTTCTTAAAGGGCGCTATCACTATTAGTAAAGCGAGCAAAGTTGAAACCTTAATTTAGTGGGAGTTAGAATTTTATGTCAACTGAGATTACATATGCTGAAGCTCAAGCAAATTTAGAAAATCTCTGCGACCGCACTGTTGAAACGGGGGAAGTAATAGTTATTACTAGACCTAACGGCAAAAATGCGGTTTTGATGTCTGAGGTCGAATTAGAAAGTTTGCTAGAAACTCTTTATTTGTTGAGATCGCCCGTTAATGCAACTCGTTTGCTGACAGCATTAAAGAGAGCTAAAGCAAGAGTTGTTCAACCTCAGACACTCGATGAAATTTGCAAAAAATTTGGGCTTGATGAAGAGGATGATACTGAGGATAAGGTAGCGATCGCTAGTAACAGCTTACAAACCGATCGCGATCGACAACTGCTAGACAGCATCAATGATGATTATGCAGATGGACTAGATCCCTTACAGCAAGCTATGCTAGGAGGAATGCGTCAGCATCAGCGACAATTCACAGAAACAGAATCGTAATTTTTTAGGTAGATATTTACATCACAATCTTCAACTATACTCTAAACTTGGGAGGAGCTGTTGGTGACTTCAATATTAATCAAAGATTTGGCAAACGAACTAGAGCTTCTTACCGAAGATCCCGTGGAAAGATTTATTACCAGTGGGGTAAGTTGGCAACAGTATGAACAATTACTGACTCAACTGGGAGATAGTCCTTGGTATCGGGTTACTTATTTAGATGAAGTGCTGGAAATTATGTCCCCAAGTCGCCGTCACGATCGAGATAAAACCAATATTGGGATGCTGCTAGAAGCGTATTTTCAAGAAACACGGACTAGGTTTTGGGGATTGGGTTCAACTACCTTCCGCATTCAAGCAAAAAAGGGCGGTACAGAACCGGACGAGTGCTATTGTATCGGTACAGAAAAAGAATTTCCTGATTTGGCGATCGAGGTTGTACTCAGCAGTGGCGGCCTGGACAAGTTAGCAGTTTACAAAAAGCTCGGAATCACAGAGGTTTGGTTCTGGAAAAATCGTCGCTTTGAGGTTTATCATCTTCGGGGAGAGGAATATGAAAAAATGCAGCAAAGCGAGTTGCTGCCGAATTTGGATTTATCAGTGATTGCAGAGTATGTACAACGGCCTGACCCCCTTGAGGCTGTGTTGGAGTTTCGGGAAAGAGTTAGAGAAAATTTAAGGGGAAGCTGAGATTTAATATCGTTCTTTACTACCAAACATCTCCCTCAATATCCTCAAGCAACAACTTTTTACCTTTTTTCAATTATTCTCTAGTTTGATCAATAATTTCTTGTAATTCTGGATTAGCGATGGCTGAGACTAAGTGGGAATCCGCAGCAGCCAAAGCAGCGCGTAACTTTTCCGAAGTCAGTGCGGGATATTTTTCTAACACCTGCTGTTGAGTCCATCCCGCAGCAAAGAGCCCTAGCAAAAATTCTACAGACAATCGAGTTTCTGGCGCTGCTGGTTGACTTGTTGAAGCTTTCGGGTTTGGATGAATGAGCTTTCGCCAGTCCATTGTTTTACTTAAACGATTTGGGAAGATTCCGCCGATTATACTGCATTTGGACACAGTAGAAACACGGATATCGTTGACTGACTTTGTAACAGTGCCACCGCAGGTCATACCATTTTAGATTTTAGATTTTAGATTTTAGATTGGGAATCACTGATGAATTAAGGGTTTGAAGCTTGGCTAGAGTCGCATTTTTTGGGAACTGGTGTCATTTCGCGATTTTGCCATTAAATTGTTATTACGATCGCAGTACAGCACTTTCTTATAGACTAGAGTAATGGGGTAGGGACGGGGCGAGATACCTTTTTGCTTCAGTCCGTTTCAATACCAAACCGCGAGCGCACTAGATCTTAACCCACTGTCTAACGAACTGTGCAACCCACTGTGCAATCCACAATACAACTACTTTAACTACTTAAAACTATGGGAAAAAAGTCGAAAGCCAAAAAATCCCAGGTCAAAAAATCCAGTTTGCTCTGCCAGCGACTCCAAGAAGCTCTCGATCGAGGCAGCAAAGTTTGGATTAAAACAAATAATAGCAGTTTCGGCGGCATCCCGATTAATTTGTTCGGGGAGTTTGTGGAACTTTTGGTGATAGTTCCCCCTAACGAACAGGCGGAACATATCGATGCTTACGGACAAGTTACGTGGCTGATTCGACTCTCTGATATTATTGCACTGGCTTACCCTACTGAATATTGGTCTAAAGATAGATTAGAAAGTTTGCTGCCACCAGATGCAGTTACTTCCGAAGTAGGAGATTAACTGCGTAGGGTGTGCATTGCGTACCCTAATTTTAGCTGAGTTGTATTTGGTATGGTGTGCAATGCACACCATACATTTACTATTTTTTAAGCTGTTTTAGCAGCCAACATATACACCTCTTCCACCGATTTTTATCAGTTTAATTAGTTGTTGCAAGCTGAAAGCTGCACTTTACAACTGCCGCCCTCTAGTTCGCTGCAACCGGCGAGAGCTTGAGCTTCTGCTGCGGCTTGATCGTCGCCCCAGCCCGCACCGGCTCCTCCTTTGCCTACTGCGATCGCTCCACAATTATTACTATTAGATGTCAGCGCTTCGCAATCGTTAGCACCTCCGCTTTGTTCATTGCAGACGGCTACTGCAGCGTTTAGTGCTTCTTTCTCTGTAGCATAATCCCAACTAATACCAGTGGCGTCAGAAGTCGGAGAATAAGCAGTAGCTCCATAGCTGTCCTGAGCTTTAGCTACCTGGACTGAGCCAAAAAGAGGAAGTGTCAAAGCTGTGACTACAACCCACTTAGAAAAAAGCTTTTTCAGCATATTTACTTACGATATTTACCAGGTTAAGTTGCGAGGTTCGCTCAATATTAGATTAGGAGATTAAGTCCTGTCAATAGTGTTAAACAATCTTTATATTTCTTTTAAATTAAAAGTGTTTTAGGTAACGAAAAGTAAGATGATGGAGGTCAATTCAGTGGCAGATATCCGCAAAATCCTCAGCCAACTCGCTGCCCAAGAAGGGCAGCTACTCGATACCCAATTCCTGGCTCCATGCGTGCGCGGGGGAAGCGTGCGGGTAAGAGTTAGCTCAATGGTTTATACTTTTCAACCGCAGCCGCGCAACTTTGAAGGATGGGCGATTTTTAGGCCGATTAATGAGGAAATTGCTGCAGTAATTGAGGAGCCGATTTTGCCGCAAGTGGCAGAGTATTTGCAACTGCTCGTACCCGTTCGCTTGCACTTAGCCTGCGTGCTGCAAGGGCAAACGTGGCTGGCTTATCCTGTTAATGAATCTGATGCTAAACAGCGTACTGGTGTTGCGAAACCCGTAGCAGTGCATTTAGTAACTAAAGGTTCGCAGTTTGAGCAGATCGTTGCGCGGTGGGACGGTCATTGTTTGTGGTTTGAAGAGATTGACAGGCGCGCCGATCCGCGGCAGTCTGAGAACTTAAAAGCTGCTTTGAAAAAGTTGATTTTGCCTCAAGAAGTTCGCTTTAAAGGGATGACGCCGGAAATGCGAACTGTTTACGAATTGGTGTCCCGAAATATTAAAGATTTCGATCCGAAAGTGCGGGATCAACAGCGCTTGCAGCGGGCGCTAAAAATGGGTGGCGGTGAATTGCGGGATTTTTGCGATCGCAAACATTATTGGCTGGTTGAATGGACTAGCGGGACTGGAGAACATCACACTTCTGCGATCGCCAAAAATGACTTGACAGTTATGAGTGCTGGCATTTGTCTCAGCGGATTGGACAAAGACTTCGACTTGCAATCATTGGTTGGAGTAGTTGAAGATAGATAGGAAATAATGACTACTGACTACTGACTACTGACTACTGACTACTGACCATGAGCATATTTTTTCACGAACAACTTTACAGAAGTGCCGCAGTGATGTCGCAGATCAAAAATTTCCCGGTAACGGTGTGCGGGGCGGGCGCTTTGGGTGCGAATATTACAGAAAGTCTGGCGAGATCGGGCTTTTGTCAGTTAAAAGTCATCGATCGCGATCGCATCGAGGAACGCAACCTTTCCACTCAACCCTATTATCGATCGGACATCGGCGCATTCAAAGCCAAAATTCTCGCCAACAACCTCTACCGGGCTTTGGGAGTCAGCATTGACGCGCACTCAAAAGAATTGACACCCGCAAATGCCGATCGGCTGCTTGCCAACAGCGCCACAGTCATCGATACTTTTGATAACAGTGTCGGGCGGCAAGCAGTCAAGGATTACTGTGCGAGTGCCTCCCTTCCCTGCGTGCACGTCGGATTAGCTGCCGATTATTCCGAAATAATTTGGAACCAACACTATCGGGTTCCTTCAGCGGCGAATGATGACGTTTGCGATTACCCGCTGGCGCGAAACTTGGTAATGCTGACGGTTGCAGTTGCTTGCGAAGTAATTGTTACCTTTGCTGCTACCAAACAGCAACAAAATTTAACTTGCACGATCGGAGATTTTGCAGTAAAGCCACTTATATTGTAGAATGTCGGTTGACTGTTGCCAGAAACCTGGTCAATCAAGATTGGATGCCCCCATCCTATAAACCCGGTTTCTCACCCTCAAACAATCGTCCAAATTACAAAAAACGCTTGAAAATTTAACAGGGAAAGTATGGCCGGAACACAGACTTTTTATTATTTACTAGCAATTCTCGCTCTATTAGTTTTGACTGGCACAAGTAGAGCCAACTATGCAGCAGGCTCCGCAGTTTGCCACACTGATGATTGCCATCAACCAGCAGTGAAACACCATAAAAGGATTTTAAAATGCGGCTCGAAAGGGCACGATGTGAAGAAACTGCAAAAGTTGTTGAACGCGCGGGGATTGTCCCCACACCCGATCGTAATTGATGGCGTGTTCGGTCCGACAACCGAAGATGCAGTGAAAAGATTTCAGCGACAAGCGGATATTCCTGTAGACGGAGTTGTGGGAGGCAAAACTTGGGACAGACTGTTTGCTAGTTTGTAACTTTAAGCACCGGACAACAAAGGTTCCTAAGTCAGTCGATTTTAGATTTTAGATTTTAGATTTTAGATTTACTCGATAACAGATGAATCTGGAAGCTTAAACTCTGTAATCTAATTTTTTTTCTAGACCCTCGATAGCCTCGGAAAGCAAGTACCTGTGTTTGGGTGGAGTCATCATTGCTAATCATTAATCGCTGCGGTTTGTAGTTGGACAGATAGCGCATTTTGTGCAACTACAGACACAGAAGCTTTAATCAACAATCAATCGCCTACTAGATTGCTAATGAATGAAGTTTTAGATTTTTGGTTTGGTCGATCGAACTCTCCTGAGTTTGGCAAAGTTCAAAAGAAATGGTTTGAAAAAGATGCGGATTTTGATGCCCAAGTGCGATCGCGCTTTCTGCCGCAATACAAACTAGCCGCCTCCGGTAAACTCGACTCATGGCAAGATTCCCCCGACAACTGCCTCGCATTAATTATACTGCTCGATCAATTTCCGCGCAATATGTTTCGCGGAACGCCTCAAGCATTCGCCACAGACAACAAAGCTTTAGCCACCGCCGAATACGCTGTTAATAATAAATTCGATCGCCAATTGCTGACTGTACAAAAATTATTTGTTTATCTGCCTTTTCAACACAGCGAAAATTTAGAAAACCAGCAAAAATCTGTCGAACTATTTCGCCAACTCAGCGGCGAACCTGACAGCGATTCACTCATTGAATACGGGATGCAGCATTTAGAAATAATCGAGCGTTTTGGGAGATTTCCCCACCGCAATCAAATTCTCGGCCGCGAAACAACTCCCGAAGAAGCCGAGTTTCTGAAACAACCCGGTTCGGGATTTTAAAGCGCGCTCGCAAAACCTTTAGGCTACTTAAATTATCAATATGTGCTTCAAACACCAAGAATATATGGCAATACGCTTGGGTTAAAACTGTTTATTCCGGGCGATATCCCCCTAAATCCCCCTGATTGTTGGGGGACGCAAGAGTAAGTTCTTGTCCCCCCCTTCGTAGGGGCGGTGCCCCCGTGCCCGCCCTAGGCGCCGGCGGGATCGGGCTTAACTGAACCCTATTGGAATATATGGAACAATTAATAGGATTTAAACTAAGTAAATTTCCTCTAACTCTCAGAAGCATAGTCAATTTAGAGTATTTCGAGGGCCCGCTACTATCGCTTTTTGAGAATGAATACGGCGATAGCTATCTTTATTCTTGGTGCGATGTAGATAATTTGTACAATCGCTGGTTGGTTTTCAGAGTTGCACAACTAACTCTCAAGCTTTACATAGAGGGACAAGTTTCATTGCACGAGTTAATTGTAAATCCTGTTGACGGATTTCTATATTCATTAGATATAGACAATGATTTACAGGTGAAAAACACTTATTTAATTCTGCCTGAAAATTTACCGGCAATCTACTTGCCCGAAACAGATTCCTATTACGAACTGTCTGATTTAAATCGCGAAACTGCTGAACAAGATAGGTTATTAATTATTCAAGAAATTTCCGGCGAATCTCAACTGAGCAAGGTTTGAAGCTGACTAAAAAACCAGATCCCCGACTTCTTGAAAAAGTCGGTATCTAATAGATCGCCCAATCCTCAGCGGCGATACTGCACCCGATAAATCCGGTTATTCGCTTCCTCGGTAAACAGCAAACTCCCGTCAGGTAAAACCAGCAAACCAACCGGCCTCCCCCAAGTTTTCGGGCCCGACGGATCTGTGAGAAAACCAGTCAGAAAATCCTCATAATAACCTTGAGGGCGTCCGTTCGCCGCATTAAAAGGTACAAACACGATTTTATAACCAGTTCCAGCGTTCCGATTCCAACTGCCGCGAAACGCCACAAATGCGCCGTTGAGAAATCTTTTGGGAAACGTTTTGCCGTCGTAAAACTGAAGCCCCAAAGCGGCCGAGTGCGCATGAAACAGCACGTCTGGCATTAATGTTTTAGCAGCTAAATCAGGTCGATCGCTATTGCCATTTCTGGCGTGTCGCGGGTCGAGCAAATTCGGCTTAAAATAAGTGTAAGGCCAGCCGTAAAACTCACCTTGACGAATTCTTGTCAAGTAATCCGGCACCAAATCATCTCCCAAACCGTCGCGTTCGTTGACTGTCGTGTAGAGTTGATTGGTTTTTGGGTGAAAATCCAATCCCACCGGATTTCGCAAACCGGAAGCAAAAATTTGCTGGTTCTTGCCGTCCAAATTCATGACTTGAACAGACGCCCTCGGCAGCGGTTCGACATCGGCATTAGACTGCGATCCAACTGAGACGAAAAGCTTGCTATTGTCGGGGGAAACGACAACATTTCGCGTCCAGTGTTGGTTGTAGCCGCCGCCCGGTAAATCGGCAATTTTTTGACCTGTACCAGTTAATTGTTCCTGCCCTTTTGTGTAGGGAAATCGGCGGACTTCAGCGGTATTTCCTAGGAAAAAATAGCGATCGGCAAAAGCCATGCCAAAGGGAATATTTAACCCGTTTTGGGCACTTGCAAAAGTCTTGCGAACCTCAGCAACCCCGTCGCCGTTGGCATCTCGCAACAGCGTAATCCGATTCTGCCGGGTTTCTGTTACCAAAACATCGCCTGTCGGCGTCACAGCTAGCCATCGGGGAGCGTCTAAATTGTCAGCAAAAACGTTGACGACAAAGCCAGGAGGCACTCGCAGCACTGGCGATGCGGGAATCGGTATTACTTGAGGAGGTTTTGAGGCGCTTTCGCTGGCTCCTGGCTGCGGCAAAGAAGTTGCAACAATACGGATTGGCTGCGGCGACAGCGGTTTGGTCGGTACAATTTGATTTGTCCCAACATTTGTCACCGGTGCACGGGAGGGAATTTGCGAGACGGGGCTGTTGTCGCCCACAGCAGGGGCGATCGCATCTGTAGCTCGATCGCACGCAATCATCGGCAACAGCAGAATTAGCAGCAAGAAATGCAGGTAATACATAGCAGCGATTTCTCCACAATTGCTGGACAATTCTATTATTCTAACTGCTATTAAACAGCTAAGCCACCGCGCAGGCGGTGGCTTAATTTTATTTACTGATACCAGTTGTACAAAACAATGCAATTGTAGGCCAGCGATCCAAACCTTGAGCTCGATCAGTCAATCGATTTTAGATTTTAGATTTTAGATTTTAGATTTTAGATTGAAGAACGCGACCCCACGAATGAATCCGGGGGCCCCGGATCAAATTGCTTGATTGTCATTGCCAATTCCCAATCGAAAATCCAAAATCAAAAACCGAAAATAGTATAGCCTAGCTCTACCAAAGTCCTCTCACAGGAGCCGGACGAGGAGCCGGAGCCGGAATTGGACGGGGAGCCGGCATCGGAGCCGGACGAGGAGCCGGACGAGGAGCCGGACGCGGTGGCGGTTCTGGAGCCGGACGCGGTGCTGGTGCTGGGGTTGCGGGACGAGCAACCGTTGTGGCTACGACCTTATAATCGGGGATCACCGCGATATTTTGTATCTGAGATCCGGCGACGGTGGCTCTGACTTTCATTCCCGGTACTAGGCCAATAATTCTCAGGACGCATCTTTGAATCCTGAGAGTCCTGTACGGCGCGTTTTCTTCGCGAATAGTTACTACATCGCCGACAATATCTTTGACAAAACCGACAATGGTTGTAGTGTTTGCTGTGGTGGTGGTCTGCGTTTGGGCTATTTGAGTTGCAGGGTTAGCCATCGCAGGATGTACTGAGACCGCCGAAATTAGCACCGACAGTGTTGCACCTGTCAATAATTTGATGTTCTGAAGACGCATTGAAACCTCACATTAACTGCTATTCAGGGTTGGGTTTGCTTCCGCTGCACGAAAGTCCCAACTTCTATACCTAATCCAGTTTAATCCCCAGAGTAGGAAATTTATGACAATCTCAAAAAAAGATTATCGAACAAGTATTGAAAGACTAAATTTTACATCATAAGTTCCCGATTTACAACAAGTTCAGCGGTTTGCATCTCTAGAGTGTTGCCGTGATATATTGAGTTTATTCGAGCGACCGTAGCAGTTTTTTTCCGCAGACCTAACTGTTGCTGGGAGGAACTCTACCCAAAGACAGATTGTGCTTGCCGGATACTGCAGCGCCATAGTTTGAATACTCGATCGCCCGCTGGTCATTGCTAAAAAATCAAATTAGTCGGAGGTAAAATTTAATCATTTTCTGGCAAGATGTACGCCTAAACCGGGTTTTGTAACGACATTCTATTGCGGAACTCGACTGAGCAGCTTATAAAAACCTTGTTGTTTTGGTATTATTGCCTAAGCTTTGTGTTGAGTTACAAGTGATCGGTGGTGGAATTTCAACTAAAAACTGTGCAGCGCAGTTGCCGTCATTCGATTTTAGATTTTAAATTTTAGATTTTAGATTGACACCACGGATAAATCCGGGGGCTTGAGGATGCAAGGATTTTGGATTTGGGATTGATTCCACGGATAAATCACGTGGCGGGTACCACCTTTGAAATTCTTGGTCAAAAAGCCATATCAAAATTTTTCGGATCGGGTGCGGTTGGCGGATAATTAGATAGGAACTTTGTAGGAACTGCTGGTTAGGAGTTTAGCGAACAAAAAAATGGTGAACAGCAAATTTTTATTTAATAAGCTAGTTGTGCTTAGCTTGAGTGCAGCCGCGCTGTCGGTGGGCATACAGCAGCAGGCGACGGCCGAAGTTGTGGCTAATTCAAGTAATAGTGCGATCGCAGCGCAGCGGCCCACCTCCGAGACACAATTGCCGAATCTCGGAGCCCCAGAACTGCCGCCCTTGGGAGAACCATTTCGTTATCTTCCCCAGGAACCAAATCCTGCGGTAAATCCTATTGAGGAAGTGCGTTTAGTGCTGAAATTGCGAGAACGCCGCGTCTATGTTTACCGACGAAATAAGGTGCAAACCAGTTTCCCGGTTGCTGTGGGAAAAGGCGGGTGGGAAACTCCTACCGGCAATTTTAAAGTTATGCAAATGATCAAAGATCCCGTTTGGCAAAATCCTTGGACAGGAGAACTTATTCCTGCTGGGCCAGACAATCCATTAGGGAGTAGGTGGATGGGGTTTTGGACGGATGGCAAGAATGTGATTGGTTTTCATGGTACTCCGAATCCAGAGTCGATCGGGGGGGCGGCTTCTCACGGTTGTGTCAGAATGTTTGATAAAGACGCACAGGCTTTATTTGAGAAAGTCGTAGTTGGCACACCGGTGATAGTTGAGCATTAGTTATTAGCAAGTATAAAAACATCAATTCCCGGCGATTGAAATCGCGGCTACACATACAAAGTCCGCCTGCGCGGACTGAAGAATTTCTTAGTCCGCGTAGGCGGACTTCGTTTGTATAGTAGCGGTTTCAACCGCCGAGGGATCAAGGGGTGTGGTTTCAACCGCCGAGGGATCGAGTAACGAACCCGGATTTGACCAAATATTCGATCGCACCTTGGCGGCTGGTTGGATAGTTGAAAAGCGATCGGGCATTTTCCCCGTTGGTACCGCATTTTGAATACCGCACCAATGTCAGCACAGAATTGGCTAAAGATTTCTTTACCCTCCGGATCGGTTGTGCGACTCAATGATAATACTAAAAGATTAAGGTAACAAACAAAACAAGGTATCAGCAGCTATTGCTTCTAGTAATGGTGAAGCTGACTACGATATATCGTTAATTTAACAGGAGTTAGGCTTGCATGAACTCAAAGCAAAGGTTAGCTGACTTAGAAAATATTCTGGATTCGTTATATGAAACTCTCGGTGAGGCACAAAAGCGTCGTGCCTATGCTAACGATATCTTTGAAAAAAACTCGATAAAGCAAAGACTTCGCCGGGAAGTTTTACCAGAAATTCGCAAGTACGAGGAGGAGTATTGGTCGCTTTTGGCGGAAGAACCACCCGATTGCGTGGACGAAGTGGCTGCGAGTCACGCCATTGTTAAGGTTGTGGAGGAAGTAAAACTGATTCAAAGCCAACCTAATCAATATCCCGATGAGTTTATGCAGAAGTTGCAGAAGATTCTCGACAAGGTGAATGAACCGCAGACACCTGCAGCAGGTAAGCTGATAGCCACTCTGCCTTTTATACCTGGGATTATGTCTTATGAGCTTGAACTAGATACAGAAATCTCCTTGAAAAGGGTATTTGCGGGAATTAAAAAACTCTTAAAAAAAAAAGAGTACAACAAGATCAACCAGTTCCACCCACACCAGTAATAATTGATGAGCGGATTAGTGAAACAACGCCATCAATTCCCCAAGAACCATCAGTTGTACGCTCACAACTTTATCAGGCGATTGAGCAACCAGGGGCATTAATACGCGTAAAAACTTCCAGACCCAGGGCCACAATCTATTTAATACCCAATGAAATTATCAAGGTTCACACTCCGAAAAACTATAAAGCAGTTCGCGTGAACTTTCAGTTTGCAAACAATGATTTAACCAACTCTGATCAGTTATTGCAGTGGTTCTGTGCCCAAATTACGTCGGAACTTCAGCTACAAAATACACTAGCTGAGTCTTGGCAGGGAGAAAGATCGAGCAACATGAACTGTACTGACTATTTTGAAAAATACCTGTTACCGAAAATCCCAACCGCCCTTGTCTTGGTCTTGTATAACGTGGAGTTGATTCTTGAAGATCGAGCGAGCGATGACGACTTTTTTCGATTGCTGAAAGCTTGGCGTAATAAGGCTGCAAACAACAAGACTTGGGAAAAACTGCGGTTGGTAATTGTGTATTCTCAAGACCACAATCCGCCTTTTTCTGTAGGAGTAGTAATTAATTTTTTATAGCCAGAAGCGAGACAATGAGGTTTCACATTTGCATAATTGGTATCAACAGTATTTCACAGTAATTGGAGAATTAATTTATGTACGAATTCTCAGGAAATTTACCCCTCAATTCGCCCACATACGTCGAGCGTGAGGCAGATGAAAACTTATACAAAGCATTGATATCAGGGAAGTTTTGTTATGTCCTGAGTCCGCGACAAACTGGCAAATCAAGTTTGAAAGTGAGAACAATGCAACGGTTGGAAACAGAAGGGTTTGATTGTATTGATATTGACCTTAATATGATCGGCAAGGATATCACAATAGATCAATGGTATGCAACGGTGATCGATTGTCTGGCAACACGCATAAATCCCCCCGATTTTAATGTCACTAGCTGGTGCAATCTTTATCGTGAACAGTCGGCGGTGTATCGATTGAGAAAATTTATTGAAGAGAAATTGGTTCCTCATCCCAACAAAATTGTCATTTTTGTAGATGAAATCGACTCTGTGCTCAGTAATAGCCTCAAGGGCAAGCTAGATGACTTTTTCGCATTGATCCGAAGTTGTTCTAACCAAGGGGCTAGTCAACCAGAATTCAAGCGTATAACTTTCGTGCTGTTAGGGGTAGCTACTATCTCAGAATTGATCGCAGATCCAAAGATCACCTCGTTTAATATTGGTACGGCAATTGAGCTTAAGCGCTTTCATCTGGATGAAGCTAGACCTTTGCTTCAGGGATTAGAGGGGAGAGTTAGCAATCCCCAAGCGGTACTGCAAGAGGTCTTAGCTTGGACGGGTGGGCAACCTTTTCTTACCCAAAAACTTTGCGCTCTTATAACAGATGGTATGGAGGCATCGGGAGTAGAACAATTGGTGAAACAGCAGATTGTCCAAAACTGGGAATCCCAGGATAACCCGGAGCATTTGAGGACTATACACGCTCGCATTGTTCCCGGTGGTATTGGTCACATACTCTCCCGTCTGCAAAGTGTAGATCGATTACTAAGGCTATATGAGCAAATTTTAGATAATGATGAAATCCCTGCTGATGACAGTTATGAACAACAAGAATTGCTGTTATCAGGGTTGGTCGTTAAACAGGATAGTAAACTAAGGATTTACAATCCTATTTATCGGATTATTTTTAATTTTCAATGGCTTAAACAACAGCTAAGATCGGTCGAAAGTCAGATATCAAATCAGCTACAGAATCAGCGACCTTACCAACACGAAATAACGCAATGGCTTGCTAATAATCGACCCGAATCCAAACTGTTGCGCGGGCAAAAATTAACTAAGGCACGCGAATGGTATGAGGGTAAAACATTAAGCCCAGAAGACAATGATTTTATAATGAAAAGCATAGAATTGAAAGAGCGAGAGATCCAGGGCCAGTTGATCTCAACAATTCGTCAGAGCCAGGGCCACTTGATCTCAACAATTTGTGTAAGCCTAGTGGGTTTGGTTTTGGTAGTCGGCGGGTCTAACTGGCATATTAAGGATGTGAATGATAAATTATCTAGCGGAGGTGAGCGGACTCTCTTTAAGGGCATTGAAAATTCTAATCGAGATAAAGGTATTGAAGCTTTCAAAAAACATAAATATGAAGAAGCTTATAGGTTTTTTAAAAAAGCGAGAATAGCCGATCGTAAAGATCCAGAAGTAGAAATTTATTTCAATAATGCCAAAGCTTTGAAAGAGCAGAAATCCGGAAACAAGGAAAAGAAAGAATTAGTCACTCTTGCAGTAGTTGTACCTCTGGATAGTAAAGACGAAATCGCTCAGGAAATCTTGCGAGGAGTTGCACAAGCACAATATAAATTCAACGACAAAAAACAGAACCGATTCTTGAAGATTCTAATAGCTAAGGATGGGAATGACCCCAAGAAAGCAGAAGAAGTTGCTAAAAAGCTCATAAAAAACCAAGATATTATGGGAGTGATTGGACACAATACCAGTACAGTTACGGAAGCTGCACTACCTCAGTATCAAACAGGTGAGCTAGCCATAATCTCCCCCACTACCACTAGCACTAGCCCTACACTCACTAGCGCTCAACCGGAGAGCCGGGTTTTTTTCAGAACCGTGCCGAACGACACAGAAACTGCTAAAAAATTAGCTATTTATGCCAAAAAATACACAAAAGTTGGTATTTGCAATAACCCTAATAATACATATAGTGATAGCCTAACAAAGGCGTTTACAGACTCTTTTGAAAAAGACGGTAGACAAGTTGTAGGAGAGCCGATTGATTTGACCTATCCTGCACTGGATGCTTCTGGCGTAGTTGCAACAATGCTTAATAATCAAGCTAATGCCTCTGTATTGTTGCCAGACACAGAGACAATTTCTGTGGCAATTGAAATTGCCAGCGCCCAGGAAAAACTAAGCCAGTCTGGAACCAAAAAGCTACAGCTACTCGGAGCGGATGCTTTGTACAATCCAAAGATTTTCGACGGCGGAGAAGCTGTGGAAGGTTTGGTTTTAGCTGTACCTTGGTTTCGAGATCAAAAAAATTCAAAAACATTTGCTGCTGAAGCTAAGGAAAGATGGAAAGGGAATGTTAGCTGGCGCACAGCAACCAGTTATGATGCGACTCAAGCTTTAATTAAAGCTCTGCCTGTGGCTCAAAAACCCTCCCGCGATGCTGTATTGAAAAACCTCAAATCTATTAATCTTACAGCAAATGAAACTTCAGGAAGTCCACTAAGTTTTGTTAACGGTGAGCGCGAAGGCCAAAAACCAGTTCTCGTCAAGGTATTTAAAGGTAGTAATGGTCTCGATTTTAAACTGGAGAATGAGTGATATCATGTCCGGTCGAGCGACCGCGGTTTTTGTAGGGGCGGGTTCACCAACAATACCTACTAATAATTGACCATCTCAAAAACCCGCCCCGACCGGGATATTATGGTTAATCGATCGGACATGATATGATAATTCCCGGCGATTGAAATCGCGGCTACACATACAAAGTCCGCCTGCGCGGACTGAAGAATTTCTTAGTCCGCGTAGGCGGACTTCGTTTGTATAGTAGCGGTTTCAACCGCCGAGCGATTTTGATATTAAATAGATTGCTGATATTTTTCCAGCAACTCCGGGATGTAATCGTAGCCATCAACACCGATCGCCGGAATGATATTCGCTCGACTTTTCGCCAAAGCTTGTTTAAAAGATTCCGCCCCCATTTGACCCCGCAAAATTGTCAACAAACCAGCCGATTGACGCCACTCCATCGCACCAATTTGCTCCAAAGTATACATCCCCAAACTGCCGGCAAATATCGCTTTTTCTAGTGAGTTGATTCTGTAATAAGCTTGAGCCAAGTAAGCCAAATTCAGACCTTGCAAATATAAATCCCCTGAGAATTGAGCCGCTTGCCAACCTTTGAGCAAATATTCGATCGCACCTTCAGCATTTTCCAGGGCGATTTTAGCGATACCGAGACTGCTGGAACAAAAAGCTTGACTTTGCCTGTCTCCCAATCTTTCCGATAGCAACAAACCTTGTTCCAAATAACCGATCGCACTCTCATAAACCTCTGGTTCCACTTCCTCCAACTGCCGCGCTTGAAACACTTCGCTGTAACCCAAATTAGCCAGAGCATTTGCCTCGCCTTGTCGCTCTCCCGCTTGTCGTGCCATAATTAAAGCCCGCTGGCTGTAATTAATCGCTTCCTGATAATTTTTTTGAGCAACATAGTTGCGGCTGATGTGATTGAGATTGGCAACTTCACAAGCTTTGTCTCCTTCGGTACGGGCAATTTCCAGCGCTTGCTTGTGCAGCAAGATCGATCGCTCGTAGGCCCCAGCCGCCTGCATCGAATAACCCAAAAGCGTCAGAATCCGAGCTTTTGCTTGAGTGCCCTCAACTCGGCGCAGCGGTTCGTCTAAATAATCCAAAGTATGCCGCAGAGCTTTACCATCAAAGGAAGCGAAAATCCCCCCGTAAAGTGGAAAGTATTCTCGCTGAGAAAAAGCGCGCAAAATTTGCAAAGTTACTTGAAAACAAGCATTTGCCAACTGCTCCCCGCTCTTGGTAGAATTATTAAACCCACTAGCTAGCTGACTCCAAATTACCGCAAAAGTAATGTAAGTAGAAATTGAAGCTTTTGTTGACACTTTGGAATCGTAAACTTGCTTGTCAAACCATGTCGCCAACGCCCGCTGCAAGCACTGCAAAATAATCGCCACTTCCACCAATATGCCTAAATCTAAATTCGATTGCTGGGCTGCGAATTGAACTACAGATTCACCTAGCGCAATAGTATTCAAAAGAGCCTGGGGAAAGGGACTGTTAACTTTTTTAGCCCAAAAAGCCCAAGGCCCATTTTGTTCGGGACTACCGGCAAATCCTAGCTGCTGCGGCTGATAAATCCAGCCCACAAGTTCCGGTTCCAAACGCTGCCAAGATTCTAAACCTTTAGCGATGCCGGCGGTGATTTGCTGCAAATCTTGTTCGGTTTCGGGATTAGAAGTTTGCAGCATTTGTTGGTGCAGAGATTTGGCTAATTGCTGCAATTGATCGAGAGTCAGCGGATGTTCTTTATTCGGATCGATTACTTGCAATAATGCCAGGAGGCGGGCGTTAGATTCGGCGGTAACGATTTGTTGGATTGAGGATGCAATTGCGCGATCGACGCGGTTATCTTTCTGCCAGCGTTCCCATTCTCCTTGGATGGTTTTGAGCGCTCGGAGGCTGCGATTTGCCTTTGCTTGTTTGATTTCGTCTTTTTCATTTCTGAGTTGATTTTCGGCGGCATCAAGGCGTTCGCCGAAACAGCGTTCAAATATTTCGCCAGTACCGGTGCTAATGTCTTGCACCAGCATTTGATAAACTTGTTCTTTGGAGCGAATTTGACCTTTGAGGGTGATTTCGACAATTTTGTCGATTAGTGCTAGGTAGCGATCGCGCAATGAGGTAGATTCAGGCATAATTTATTTTTAGTTAATAAGTTTTTATCGACAGCGCTTGCAGCTTGCACAATTTCATGCTGCTATTTAATTTTACAGCTCATCTGGATTAATGCCCATTGCTCGCAGTCGATCGGCTAAACGATTTGCTCGCTCTCTTTCTGATTCAGCTCGTTGCCTTTCAAACTCGGCTCGTTGCCTTTCTGATTCAGCTTGCTGTCTTTCAATTTCAGCTTGCTGCCTTTCAAACTCGGCTCGTTGGCTTTCCAATTGAGCTCGCTGTCTTTCAAATTCTTCTGGAGTCAGAATCAAATTGCCATTAATATCATACCAGCGCAACCACAACCTTTGATTTTGCAGGAAAGCACCTTCCCACAAACCCAAACTTAACTGTATTTCCGGTATCCAAAATCGAGAACCTGTTAACAATTGTTCGCGGTAACGGTTGCCAATTAACCGAAATACCCTCAATTGGTTGTTGTATTTGCTAAAAACAAAGTAATAAGGAATCTTCAAAATTATTTCGTAAACCTGCCACTTAGTCGGCGGTTTGTTTGGTTCTGATTCTGTCAGTCCTAAATCTTCATCTTCCGTACCAGGTGACAGAAATTCGATCGCAATTAAAGGAGTTACTGCTTCGTCCCAAATCACGTAACTTTGGCGCAAGTCTCTGTCTTGGTAAAATCTCGAAACCCCCACAACTAAATACCAATCGGGTCTTTTGTACCAATTGGGATGGTTGGAGTCGTAGTATAGATTGAGATCGCTGGCCGAGAAGAGGCGATCGGGTGGATAATTAGAGGGGAGGCAGCTATCGCACAAAAGTTGTGCTTGCCACCGATGATATTCGTCAGGCAAACCTGGTTCCTCCGGGTCTTCACTGGGTAGATCGTACATCGTAGGGAGGACTTTTGTCTGGGAATGCTGCGAATCCGGTACGTACATCGTCATAAGATTACCCGGGCGAGACGGCTTGAGGAGATTGAAGCGGTACGGCAATTGTAATATTATAGCGCGATGTGATTTCTTGCTGCAGAAAGTCGGTATCTTTTGCACCGGGAATTTTATCGAGATAGCAATTTTTTACTGCTAACAGAAAGCCTGCGATCGCTTCTGATGAATTTGGGGAGTCGGCTACCTTCAATAAATATTGCCATTAACTCTCATCTTGGTCGTTAATATCTAGCGGTGCAATCGCTGAGTTTATCCTCTGTTCCGCTGCGGTTTATTGGGTTTAAATAGTGCAGCCTTAACTCAAAAAAATTAGCTGGTGAATGGCCGTCTGTTGTGCCTTCTTTCTTGGCAATGAGTGGGTTGCCAGAAAGTTGGGCTAGCAAAACGGTGATGTTTCTGTCGCCGGCTATTTCGGTTTTAAGGTTTCGTAGATTTTGAGCAGCCGCAGTGGGTTGATGGCAAAGTTTCCCAAGAGGACAAATATGTAAATTCCCCAGATGTAGGCATTTTTGGGAAGTGATTTGATGAAGGGGCGATTGCTTTGTTCAGCTTTGAGAGCATTGATGTATAGCCTTTCTCAGAAAGATGAGGTACTCATGGGCATAGGCCTCCGGGGGCATAGGCCTCCGTGGGCATAGGCCTCCGTGGGCATACCTCACCACGCTTGAGAACCGCTATATACACGGAGATTTGCGATCGTTGATTGTGAGCAATTAGCTTCAGGTTGTGCCAAAATTTTCAATGCTGATTCTAGGTTTGATACAGCCTGATTTAACTCCGGTGAAGTTAGCGTCTTTGCTTTTTCTTGAAGGTGAAGAGCAATACTTAGCAAGACAGGGGCCGCAGGGCTACGCACATTTGCATCGGAGTCTTTCAGCAGCGGAACTAGCTGCGGCACAACAGTTTTAGCTTCTGCACCAATCCTCCTCAAAGCAGAGGTTGCACTACCTACGCACATTTGGATTGGAGTCTTTCAGCAAGACAATTAGCTGCGGCAGTGCAGTTTAAGCTTTTGCACGGATTTTATTCAAAGCAGAGGCTGTACTACTACGCACATTTGGATTGGAGTCTTTCAGCAAGACAATTAGCTGCGGCAGTGCAGTTTTAGCTTCTGCACCAATCATCCCCAAAGCATTGGCTGCACTACTACGCACAGTTGCATCTGAGTCTTGAAGCAGGGAAATTAGCTGTGGCACAGCAGTTTTAACTTCTGCACGCATCCTTGCCAAAGCATAGTCTGCACGGCTACGCACAGTGGCATCGGAGTCTTTCAGCAACAGAATTAGCTGCGGCAGTGCAATTTTAGCTTCTGCACCGATACTTCCCAAAGCATTGGCTGCACGGCTACGCACAGTGGCATCGGAGTCTTTCAGCAACAGAATTAGCTGCGGCACAGCAGTTTTAGCTTCTGCACCCATCCTTCCCAAAGCATAGTCTGCACGGCTACGCACAGTTGCATCGGAGTCTTTCAGCAACAGAATTAGCTGCGGCAGTGCAATTTTAGCTTCTGCACCCACCGACACATCTGAGTCTTTCAAGGTTTTGACAAAGGCAGGAATAGCAGGAAAACCAATTTGTCTTAGAACCTCAGCAGCACTCTGGCCGACTGACAAATTCTGATCCTGCAAAGCTTCCATCCAATCAGGGATGGCGGGTTCACCTATTTTTCGTAACAGCTTAATAGCTGCATCAAGTGCCGTTTCATTGTTACTCTTTAACTTGTCGGTGAGGGAGGCAATCTGTTTGGGATTAGCTGTGGGTTCCTCCCCAATTCCACCCGCAGCATTGCGAGTCAACAGCAAAGGCGATGTGAAAGATAGAAACGAGAGGGCAATTACGGCAGCTAATCTTTGTCGGCAGTGCTTCGTCATGGGCTAGAATCCTTGTGTTTGATGAGCCGTCTCAGCCATTGGAATAATTGTGTATACATTCTCATCAAACTGTTTCAGGACTCCGGGGCATCTAAATTTGTGCTTGTCCGTGGTGAAATCGATCGCCCTAAATACTGCTTGAAAAGGGGGACTTTAAGAACATTCGGCAGTCTAAGGCATAATGAGATATCTTATATTCGTTCTATGATGTGTTTATGATTTCCGAACCCCTTACCCTCTCAACAAGCAATCCTGTTTTAGCAGCCAAAGGATTAACTCGTCGTTTTGGTGGTTTAATTGCGGTAAACGACGTATCTTTCACAGTTCAAAAACACGAAATTTTTGGATTAATCGGCCCTAACGGCGCGGGCAAGACAACTCTATTTAATCTCATGACTGGACTGATACCTGCTTCTAGTGGCAACCTGATTTATCAAAATGAAAATATTTCCCAATTGAAGCCTTATCAAATTGCCAATAAAGGTATTGCCAGAACTTTTCAAAATATCCGGTTATTTGGGGAACTTTCTGCTGTGGAAAATGTGGCGATCGCCCGACACATCCATAGTCGATCGGGCAATCCAGTTTTATCGGTGCTGGCGGGGATTTTCGGCTTGCCAGCATCTAACGCAATGGAACGCACAACCCAGCGGAAAGCCTTAGAATTGTTGGAGTTAGTCGGATTGGGCGATCGCGCGGGCGAACAAGCCAAAAACTTGTCCTACGGCGACCAGAGGCGCTTAGAAATTGCCCGCGCTTTAGCCCTAGAACCGCAAATACTCTTGTTAGATGAACCGGCAGCGGGGATGAATCCCAATGAAAAGCACAAATTAAGCGAATTTATCCGCGAAGTACGACAACAATTCAATTTAACTGTAATATTGATCGAGCATCATGTACCGCTAGTTATGGGATTGTGCGATCGCATTGCCGTCTTGCATTTCGGTCAGCTTATTGCCTTGGGCGAGCCTGCTGTTGTGAGGAATGACCCGGCTGTGATTGAGGCTTATTTGGGAGATGAAAAATAACTAAGGAAACCCGGCGATTGGAAATCGCGTCTACACAAACAATGTCCGCCTACGCGGACTAAGAGTAATATTAAAAAATCACATATTGCACCATTATTACACATTCTGTAGGGGCGGGTTCACCGACAATAATTGCCTAAAAATAACAATCTCATAAACCCGCCCCCACCCAACGGTAAATCGGAATCTACCTCAAAGTCACAGAAAATGCACGAAAGCCCACCCAAAATATCTCAAAATATCCTCTTAGAACTCAAGAATCTTTCGGTAAATTATGGTGGCATTCAAGCCATACAAAATATTAATCTCACGATTAATGCAGGCGAGGTTGTCAGTCTCATCGGTGCCAACGGTGCGGGCAAAAGTACCACATTGAGAGCGATTTCTAAAATAGTTAATTTGCGACAAGGACAAATTATTTATAACGGGCGCGACATTAGCCGCCGCCAAGCTCACGAAGTTGTGAAATTGGGAATCGCCCACAGTCCAGAAGGGCGGCGGGTTTTGGCGCAGCAAACGGTGTTAACTAACTTAGAATTAGGGGCCTATATTCGATCGGACTCGGCGGCAGTAAAAGCCGATTTAGAGCGCCAATTTGAGATATTTCCGCGCTTAGCAGAAAGACGCCGCCAGCTAGCAGGAACCCTCAGCGGCGGGGAACAGCAAATGCTGGCGATCGCCCGCGCGTTGATGTCGCGCCCCAAACTGCTACTATTAGACGAGCCTAGTTTAGGCTTAGCACCCGCGATCGTCAAAGAAATTTTCGGAATTATTCACAACCTGCGTTCCACAGGCGTTACAATCCTTTTAGTCGAACAAAACGCCAGTTTAGCACTGCAAATTGCCGATCGGGGTTACGTGCTAGAAGCTGGTAACATTACTCTCACAGGTATGGGAGCGGAGTTGCTAAACGACGAGCGAGTCAGGAGCGCATATTTAGGATGACTTGGTTAATTTTAGGACTCTTGACCGCTTTTTTTGAAGCCGTCAAAGACGTTTTTGGGAAACAAAACCTCAAAAAAAGTGACGAATATGTCGTCGCTTGGTCTCTCTCATTTTTTTCAGTCATCTTTTTGATTCCCTGGGTATTATATACAGGAATTCCGCCATTAAACTCTCAATTTTGGCTTGCCCTATTAATCGGAGGTAGCATCAACGCTGTCACATCCCTCCTCTACATCAAAGCCATCAAAGTATCAGATTTATCCCTAACACTACCGCTGGTAGCTTTGACACCATTATTCATGTTGGTAACTTCACCGTTAATTGTCGGTGAATATCCCCAACTTTTTGATTATATTGGCATTTTACTAATCGTAGGAGGCTCTTATTTATTAAATATAAAAGAGAAATCAAAAGGATATTTAGCCCCATTCAAAGCACTGCTGAATGAACCAGGACCCAAATTGATGTTAATCGTCGCATTACTATGGAGTATTGCCTCAAATTTTGACAAAATAGGAGTTACAAATTCATCCCCTATTTTTTGGGTATTCTCTTTGTTTGGTACAATCAGTGTCTTGCTACTGCCAGTTTTATTGCACAAAACCCCAAATTCAGGGCGAAAAATTCTCAAACAATTACCAATGCTAGCTGCTATGGGGTCTTTCAATGCTATTGGAGTGCTTTTTCAAATGCAAGCTTTGACATTAACTTTGGTAGTGCAAGTGATCGCGATTAAGCGTACTAGCGTGTTAATGGGTGTATTATTCGGTCATTTCATTTTTAAGGAAAAAGATATTCAACAAAGATTATTAGGGGCCGGAATCATGATTTTGGGAGTTTTATTGATCAGTTTATAGTTTGAGATTTCCGGGACTTTGACCACGAATTTATTGAGGGTATTCGCCACGTGATTTATCCGTGGAATCAATCCAAAATCGAAAATCGAAAATCACTTATTGCCCCCGCATTTATCCGTGGGGTAAATCTAAAATCTAAAATCTAAAATCTAAAATCGATTGACGCTCATTCTCCCCCCGAATGTAGGGGCGGTGCCTCCGTGCCCGCCCTCTCTCGGTTTGCCGGGAATGTCCGGGTTGGGAAACACGCTCTAGCCTCTATTTATGTATAAGTCATGTTATACTCAAGGCGATCGCACTTTCTCTCACTATTTATTAAAATAAAAAAAATTAATGCACAAAATAGCAGCCACGCCCGGAGGTTGGAACCCTCAATCAGAAGGAGTAATTTTTATTCAGCAAACCCCTGCACCAATAGTATTTATTAGTGCTGCTGACACCGACATTCAAACTCTCGCAGCCGCCGCATCCAAAATGCCGGCAAATTTTCCCAAAGTGCGCGCAGTAAATCTGCTTCAGTTGCAGCAACAACTAACAATTGATACTTATGCAGAGGAAGTTTTAGAACGCGCAGAGGTCATAATCTTAAGACTGTTAGGAGGGCGTTCTTATTGGTCTTACGGCTTAGAGATTCTGCGGGAAACAGTGCAGAAAACTAACGCAGCACTGATTGTAATGCCGGGAGAAGACAGTCCCGATCCAGATTTAATCAGCCATTCCAATGTATCGCTGTCAGCAGTCAATAAACTGTGGCGCTACTTCACAGAAGGCGGAGTCCAAAACTTTGTTAACGCACTCAAATTTGCCGCCGATACTTGCCTGAAAACTGCTTATAATCCACCGCTACCTCAAACAGTCTCCCGCGTCGGAATTTATGATTGGATCGGGCGCGGGGAGGAGTGTTTTGAAACTTTACCACCCGATTCAGATCCCCCTAAATCCCCCTTAATAAGGGGGACTTTGACCGCTTCTTGCCCCCCCCTTATTAAGGGGGGCAGGGGGGGATCTCCGGGTTTACCAACCGACGCTCAGCCCCCTAAATCCCCCTTAAGAAGGGGGACTTTGACAACTTCTTGCTCCCCCCTTCTTAAGGGGGGCTGGGGGGGATCTCCGGGTTTACCACCAGATTCAGATCCCCCTAAATCCCCCTTAACAAGGGAGACTTTGACAACTTCTTGCTCCCCCCTTATTAAGGGGGGCTGGGGGGGATCTCCGGGTTGGGAAACACTCCCTAAAAGGCACGACGAGGGCGGGCACGGGGGCACCGCCCCTACGGTCGGAATATTATTTTATCGCGCTCATTATTTATCAGGAAACTTAGCACCAATTGATGCACTTTGTCAAGCTCTAGCAGAGCGAAACTTAGTACCAGTTCCCGTCTTTGTGTCTTCTCTGCGGGAACCAGATTTGCAAATAGAATTGCTGGAATATTTCCAACCTAAAGAATCAGAACCAATTCAATTATTGCTCAACACCACAAGTTTTGCCGTCTCCGGTTTCAGCAGTCAAGAACCGCAACAAAACAGCTTAAAATCCTTAGACGTTCCAGTATTGCAAGCAATCTTCAGCGGTGGCGGTTTGGAACAGTGGGAAACGGAACTTCAGGGACTTTCGCCCCGCGATGTGGCGATGAATGTAGCATTGCCAGAAGTAGACGGAAAAATCATTACTAGGGCTGTTTCTTTTAAAGCCGTACAGACTTGGAACAGCGAATTAGAAACAGATGTAGTAGGCTATGTAGCAGCGGGCGATCGCATTTCATTTGTAGCAGATTTAACCGCGAATTGGGTGAAAATGAAACAAACCCCAGCCGCCAACAGACGCATCGCCATAATTCTGGCAAATTACCCCACTCGCAACGCCCGCTTAGCCAACGGGGTCGGCTTAGATACCCCCGCTAGCTGTGTCGAAATCCTCAAAGCTATGCAGCAAGCTGGCTATCAAATTGAAAACATCCCGGCTAGTGGCAACGAGTTAATTGAACTCCTGACTTCTGGCGTGACAAATGACCCCGAAGGACGCGAATTGCGGCCTGTTCATCAATCTTTGGATTTGGCAGAATATGAAGAATATTTTGCTAGTTTGCCGCAGGAAGTGCAAGATGGGATTTGTAAAAGATGGGGGATTCCGGGAAGCTATGCACAAGACTTTATAAGTAACAATACGTCTTTTCCGATTCCGGGGATTCAGTTCGGTAATGTATTTGTAGGAATTCAACCATCGCGGGGATACGAACTTGACCCCGCGTTAAATTATCATGCCCCAGACTTAGAACCAACTCACAATTATCTAGCTTACTATTATTGGTTGCGAGAAAAATTGGGAATTGACGCTATAATTCATGCTGGAAAACACGGCAACTTAGAATGGCTTCCCGGTAAAAGTATAGCCTTGTCTAACAAATGTTATCCAGAAGTAGCATTAGGCGCGATGCCGAATTTTTATCCCTTCATTGTCAACGATCCGGGGGAAGGTTCCCAGGCAAAAAGACGATCGCAAGCTGTGATTATCGACCACCTGACGCCGCCGATGACTCGCGCCGAACTCTACGGGCCTTTGCAACAGTTGGAAACCTTAATCGACGAGTATTGCGAAGCCCAAAGTTTAGATCCGTCCAGATTGCCCATGATTCGCGATCGCATTCTCGCCCTCACCAACAAAGAAAACTTAGATAAAGACTTAGGAATACAACTAAATAAATCAGAATTTACAGAATTTATCACCCGCACAGATGGCTATCTTTGCGAACTCAAAGAATCCCAGATTCGTGACGGATTGCACATTTTCGGGCAGTGTCCCGAAGGTAGACAGTTGAGAGATTTGATAATTGCGATCGCCCGCCATCCCACCAACGGGCGATCGGGCTTAACCCGCGCCCTAGCAGAAGACTCAGGCTACGATTTCGACCCCTTAACCTGCGATCCAATGTCGATAATTCAGCACCGCACAGCAGGCGATTTAACAGCAGAACTCGAAGAAAAAGCCGCTGAATTAGTAGATAACTTAATCGAAAACATCCGCGTCAATCCGCGTTCATCTGCGGTTACAAATCCGCAAATTGGAGAAGCGACCCAACAAGAATTAAACTGGATAAATAACTATCTTTTACCTTCACTCCTCCAAACAGACCAAGAAATTACCAACCTTTTGCGCGGACTAGATGGGCGGCACATACCCAGCGGCGCATCCGGCGCGCCCACTCGTGGCCGACCAGATGTATTGCCCACAGGTCGGAATTTTTACTCAGTAGATATCCGCGCGATTCCCACAGAAACCGCCTGGAGAGTTGGCAGAGTTGCTGCTGAAACTTTAATCGAAAGATACACCCAAGAAAACGGCGAATATCCGAAAACTTTGGGTTTGTCAGTGTGGGGAACATCCACCATGCGGACAGGGGGAGACGACATCGCCGAAGCCCTAGCATTGATAGGAGTTCAACCAGTTTGGGATGGCCCTTCGCGCCGGGTTGTAGATTTTGAAATCTTGCCCGTTTCTGTTTTGGGGCGGCCGCGGGTTGATGTTACTTTGCGAATTTCTGGCTTTTTCCGCGATGCTTTTTTTAATTTAATTGATTTGTTTGATAGTGCGGTAAAAGCTGTGGCAGATTTAGACGAATCAGCAGAAGACAACCCTTTAGCAGCACAAGTTAAGGAAGAGATTTTGTATTGGGAATCTACAGGTTTGAGTCAGGAAGAGGCGCAAGGGCGATCGCAATTTCGAGTGTTTGGCTCAAAACCGGGTGCTTACGGGGCAGGACTTCAAGGCATAATTGAAGCTCAAAACTGGACAGACGACAGCGATTTAGCAAAAGCTTACATTAATTGGAGCAGTTACGCCTATACCTCCTCTAGTTCCTCAAATTTGCCGGGAGATGTAGCAGGAGTTAAACAGAGTGAATGGGGATGTTCTGCACCCGAAGCATTTGAACAACGCCTCGGTCAAATGCAAATAGTTCTGCAAAACCAAGACAACCGCGAACACGACATCCTCGACTCGGACGATTATTATCAATTCCAAGGCGGAATGACGGCCGCAATTCGCAATTTGCAAGGCAAAAATCCTGAAACCTATTTCGGAGATAATTCGATTCCTGAGAATCCGAAAGTGCGGCAACTGCGAGAAGAAATTGCGCGGGTTTATCGCAGCAGGGCTGTGAATCCCAAATGGATAGAAGGTGCGATGCGACACGGTTATAAAGGCGCTTTTGAAATAGCAGCAACTGTAGATTTTTTGTTTGCTTACGATGCTACGGCAAATTGTGTAGAGGATTTTATGTATGAAGGAATCGCAGAGGCTTACATTTTTGATGAGAAAGTGCAGGCATTTATTCAAGAAAACAATCCTTGGGCACTGCGAGATATGGCGGAAAGATTGCTAGAAGCTCGTCAGCGGGGGTTGTGGCAGAGTGCGAACCAGGATACATTGGATAAATTGAGGTCGATCGCCCTGCAAGCCGAAGCAGTCCTCGAATCCCATACTGGTTTCTAGTCTGAACGGAGAAATGATAGAATTTAGTTAATATGCGAGGAATCAATGTTGCGCGATCTCACCATCCAAAATTATCGCTGTTTTAAAGATTTTCATATCGACGATCTAGCTAGGGTTAATCTGATAGTCGGTCAGAACAATAGCGGTAAAACTACTTTTTTGGAAGCCATTTATTTATTAGTTAATGAAGGAAATATTCCCTTTCTGTTTGAGGTGCTAAATAGCAGAGGTGAAATAACACTCGATCGTTCTAGACAAAGAAATGGCGAAGTCGTTTCTAGGCGTTATTATTATCATATTTTACATATTTTTTACGGACATCAACTTAATAACTTCGATCTGGCTATTGATATCTGCTCTACAAAAGAGCATCTGCTTTCATTGAATATTCAGCCTAATCGTATTCTCCAACAACTTACACTTCCAGGATTTGAAGATTTAGTTCCAAGTGGAGAGTTAGTCGCTGAGCTAGTTGTTTCCTACGGACAGTATACCCCAATAAGAATTCCTATCCGTACTGATAGAACTGGCGATTGGCGTTACTTGGAGTTGGGCAACACATCTCAGTTAGTTGTTCCTACAAGGAGCAGCCATCAAAATTATTTTCTGACAACCACTAAGAGAAGCTTTCAGCAACTGTCTCTACTGTGGGATAGAATAACACTCACACCGAAAGAACAAAGTGTAGTAGAAGCATTGCAAATTCTGGAGCCGGATGTGGAACGGATTAGTTTCACCAGTCGCCAGACTTCTAATAGTGGTATTTTGCTTAAACTTCGGGGACAGCCTCACCCAGTTCCTCTAGGCAGTATGGGAGAGGGTATGCAACGAATTCTTAGTATAGCAATGGCAGCCGTCTCATCAGAGAATGGGTTTTTGTTGGTTGATGAAATTGATACAGGTCTTTACTATCAAACCCAAACTGATATGTGGCGATTGATATTTGAAACAGCACAGCGATTGAACGTTCAAGTCTTTGCAACTACCCACAGTTGGGATTGTATAGCCGCATTTCAAGAAGCCTTAGAACAGTCAGAAGATAGTTCGGTTGGCAAATTATTTCGCTTGAGCCGGCGCGGCGAGGATATTCGTGCAGTTGAATACACTCCCGATGAATTGTCCGTTGCAGTGCGCCAAAGTATCGAGGTGCGCTGATGCCAAAAGCACGAAAACCTCCTCAATCAAAACCTCAACAGTTATTGGTAGAAGGTAAGAATGACCGACACGTAATCTGGGCTTTGTGCCAGCAATATCAACTGCCAGAAACATTTTCCGTCGAAGTACCGCAAGAAGAAGGTAGAGAAGGAAGTACAGAAGGAGTTGATGCGCTGCTAAATGGCTTGCCAGAAAGATTGAAAGCAGAGAATTTACGCACGTTGGGAATTGTGGTAGATGCCGATCGCAATTTAAGTGGGCGGTGGCAATCTCTTAAAGATAAACTGAGTTCGATCGGCTATCGAGACATCCCGCAATCTCCCCCTCCCGAAGGCTGGGTTTGCACACCTTCAGATCCATACTTGCCTCGCGTCGGAGTTTGGTTGATGCCAAACAATCAACTTCCTGGAATGTTAGAAGATTTTGTCGCCTATCTCATCCCTCCTGGCGACACCCTGCATCCGAAAGCAGAAGCAATTTTACAAGAGATCGAACAAGCCGGACTTAACCGCTACACTTTAACTCATCATCCCAAAGCGCTAATCCACACTTGGCTGGCATGGCAGAAAACGCCTGCAATGCCGATGGGACAAGCAATAACAGCGCAGGTGCTCAGGTGCGATTGCCCGATCGCCTTAATTTTTATTGAATGGTTAAAACATCTGTTTGAGCTAATTGCTCGATCCGCCGAATAATGAGTAATATCTAGTAATGTTTCGCGATCGCTGAAAGCTTTATGATTCGCCGCTACATTGCTAGCATCAGCACCAGCATCCTCAAACGTACCTGCGCCGCAGCCGCTGTATTAGCCGTAACTTTGGGATGTTCGTCAACGAAGCCACCCAACACCGCAGGGCCATCGGGTTCGATCGAATCCACAGTCCTAGCGCAGTCGCCAACGTCTCTGTTAGCTCAAAACCCCAACAAAACCAGAAAATCCCTCAGCGTTCCCTCATGCCCCCAAAACGATGCCTTCACGGAGTCAGTTAACTTTGCCACCCAAGCTTCTAATTTGGCTCAATCAGCCAATTCAAAAGAAGACTGGGACGAAGTAGCCGCCCTGTGGGTGCAGGCCGTCGCCTGGATGCAAGCCGTTCCCCCCGGCAGTCCCAGGCGGGCTTTTGCGGAGAAAAAAGTGGTGGAGTACATGAGAAACCTGGTTTATTCCCAACAGCAAGCGGGCGCAAACGGATCGCAAGCCAGTACAGTCAGCTTCAGCAGCGATTTACTCAACGAACAACTCGAACTTTACCTATCCTACGTTGCTGCCGTCGGGCCACCAGATGTTTTGATTGTCGGCAGTTCCCGCGCATTGCAGGGCGTAGATCCCAAACAGCTAAAACAATCTTTGGCCCAAAGGGGCCGTCCGGGCTTAAAAGTATTTAACTTTTCAGTCAACGGTGCAACTGCACAAGTAGTTGACTTTCAACTGCGGCGGCTTTTGAAGCCGGATCATTTGCCTCAAATGATTGTCTGGGCGGATGGTGTGCGCGCATTTAACAGCGGCCGGGACGATCGCACTTTTAATTCGATCCTCGATTCTGAAGGCAGCCAACTTATAGCCGCAGGCGTTCGCCCCGAACTGGAGTTGGATGAACCGAATGTGATTCCCCAGTGTTACAGATTCCCGCAGCCCTGCGCTAAAAATACTTTCCGCAAAGCATGGGCATCTGTCGATCGACCTTTCACGGGCGGGCAAGACGCGCACCCCCTACTCCCCACAATCAAATTCCTATCTAGTGGAACGGGCATCTTGCCCGTTGCTAACACCCAACCCCTACTCCTCACAATCAAATCCCTCTCTAGTGGAACGGGCATCTTGCCCGTTGCTAACACCCAACCCCTACTCCCCAAAATCAAATTCCTATCTAGTGGAACGGGCATCTTGCCCGTTGCTAACACCCAACCCCTACTCCCCACAATCAAATTCCTATCTAGTGGAACGGGCATCTTGCCCGTTGCTGAGAAGGCTGCAAAATATGAGTTAAAACCGATCGCAGCAGATGCAGCAACCCAAAAAGCACAAGTGATTCCAGTCTCGCGACGCACAACAGTAGCCATCCGACAACTCAACCAATTGGCAGATTCGATCGACTCCAACGGATTCATGGCTATGTCGGGCAAGTACAATCCCAACACTTATTATCGAGAACGCGCTTACGTTTCAGGCCAGTACGATCGCGACTACGAAAACTTCAACCTCGGAGGCAAACAAGCAACTGCCTTTAATTCAGTTGTAGCATTTACCAAAGCTCGCAAAATTCCCCTGATTTTCGTCAATTTGCCCCTCACCGACGACTACTTAGACGGAACTCGCCTGCGGGCAGAACAGCAGTTCCGGCAGCGAATGCAGCAACTCTCGCGGCAAAAAGGCTTCGCTTTCCGCGACTTGTCGCAGCGGTGGCCTGGCCGCAACGACTATTTTTTGGACCCCAGCCACCTCAACCGCTTTGGGGCGAGCGCAGTTTCTAGCCTACTCGCTGCCGATTCCAGCATTATCTGGCCACGGCCCAAATCCAGCCGCAGCGACGGGTGAAGGAAGTTCGGCAACGGATTCTGTAACGGATGTAACGGATGTAACGGATGTAACGGATGTAACGGATGTCAGTCCGAGGGAAGTCGGAAGATGTGGAAATGCAGTCATAATAATATTTCTTATTCCCGGCTTTCTTTTTACCAGGCAAATCCTGGTAACACAGATCCACAGGCTCTGCCTCGCAATGCTCAAAAATAGTTTAAAATCTAACCTGATGTCCAAAACCAATTTGTGCGATCGAACATTTTAAGATATTTCGCTCAGCCTAAAATCTAACAATCCAAAATCCAAAATCGATAGATTGTGAGATCACTCTAAAATCTAACAATCCAAAATCCAAAATCTAAAATCTAAAATCGATAGGTTGTGCAACTAAAACAAGTAATTATCGCCCACAAAGCCAGAGATACCCTCAGCCAGCGGTGGGCAGAACAGTGTGCCCGCCAATTAGAAAGTCGCGGGTGTCAGGTTTTAATGGGGCCGAGTGGCCCCAAAGATAACCCGTATCCGGTGTTTTTAGCTTCTAGTAACAGCCCAATAGATTTAGCGGTAGTGCTCGGCGGCGACGGTACTGCCCTAGCTGCGGCGCGGAATTTGGCGGCTGACGGCATCCCGATTTTGGCAGCGAATGTGGGGGGACATCTGGGTTTTTTAACCGAGTCTTTTGATGATTTCCAAAATACTGAGGAGATTTGGGACAGACTTTCGGAAGACAGGTATGCTGTGCAGACGCGGATGATGTTGCAGGCAACAGTTTTTGAGGGAAACAGAAGCAATCTCGAACCCCAAAGCGATCGATTTTTGGCACTAAATGAAATGTGCGTCAAACCTGCTTCAGCCGATCGAATGCCGAGCTGTATTCTAGAAATGGAAGTTGACGGCGAAGTAGTCGATCAATATCAAGGTGACGGTTTAATTGTGGCAACTCCCACCGGTTCGACTTGCTACACCGCATCTGCCAACGGGCCGATTATGCACTCAGGAATGGAGGCGATCGCAGTTACTCCAATTTGCCCTTTGAGTTTATCCAGTCGGGCGATCGTCCTGCCGCCCGGTTCAGTCGTCAGCATTTGGCCTTTAGCAGATTACGAACTCAGTACCAAACTCTGGACAGACGGGGTTTTAGGTACTGCAATTTGGCCAGGACACCGCGTAGACGTGCGGAGGGCAGACTGCGAAGCCAAGTTTATCATTTTGCGGGAAAACTATTCTTATTTCAACACTTTGAGGGAAAAACTTCACTGGGCAGGAGCCAGAATTCGGTACAGCAACAATCACCGCAATTAATCCGAATCATCCACCATTAATTATTAATCTGTAGGGGCGGGTTTTACCAACAATAATCGCCTAAAATCAATAATCTCATAAACCCGCCCCCACAAGGCCATAAATCGCAATTTACATTTTTATGCTTCGAGCGAAAGAAAGGTTGATATGGGTTATTAGTTGTGTGGGGGCGGGTTTATATAGATGGTTTGCGGTCATTAAATATTATTCGTAAAACCCGCCCCTACAGGATGCTATTTTACAGGCAAAACCCACCTTACCCAACCCATAATCTCTGTACTTTGTTAAGATCGCTCAATATCTTGACAAACAGCCTAATCTATGCAGATTTTCAAAAAATCAACCCGACCTTTCAACCCTCAAGATACCTATCCCTGTCCCGTGTGCCGCACCGGTCAAATTTCCACCCTAGCACTGATGGACGCCCTAGCTTGCAACTTCTGCCAGCACATTTATACCGCCAGCGTTGAAAGACAATCGCTCCAAATGGCCGATCGCCAACCGCCCGTAACTTGGCACTGGAACGGCAAACAGTGGATAGGAGCCCACCTCGAAGGCGTAGAATTCGGATGGCCCTACTTGGCAGCGGCTTTGGGTCTAATTTTCCTTCCCACTACCTTGCTGGGACTTTCAGCTTACTATTTTCCCCCGGTTCCCGGCAGCCGGTTGTCGTGGCTGCCCCTAGCTTGGACAGGCTTAGCTTTTTTGTCGCATTTAGGCATTGTGCTGTGGTTGATAGGTGAATTTTATCAATTCCCGGTCGTCACTTACTTCAGAGCTTGGGGGCGCAGGATACGCCGGCGCTAGCTTAAATGCTCTCTAACAGCCGATCGTCCGAAGGCGGCCCACCGACATCGATCCAGGTAAAATTAGAGGCGATCGCAAAATTCAATTCCCAATCAGCACTTATGCAGCTATAATCGTTAGCTATTCTAAATAGTCAAAAGCAAACGCATTGCGATTTGTGAGGAGAGCGATGAACATACTTGGAATCTCGGCGTACTATCACGACAGCGCCGCAGCCTTAATTCGCGACGGAGAAATTATAGCAGCAGCGCAGGAAGAAAGATTTTCCCGCAAAAAGCATGACGCCAGATTCCCTAAGAATGCGATCGCTTATTGCTTGAAAGAAGCGAAAATAGATTTGCGGGAACTCGATCGAATAGTTTTTTACGACAAACCTTTAGTCAAATTCGAGCGCCTTCTCGAAACCTATTTAGCCTACGCACCCCAAGGTTTTCGCTCTTTCCTAGCAGCCATGCCGATATGGCTCAAAGAAAAGCTTTACCTCAAAACCATGCTCAAAAGAGATTTGGCAGCAATAGCAAACTGCAAAACAAATAAACTGCCATCTCTGCTATTTACCGAACACCACCAATCCCACGCAGCATCGGCATTTTTCCCCAGCCCGTTTCAAAAAGCAGCCGTTTTGTGCCTCGACGGCGTGGGCGAGTGGGCCACAACCTCAGTTTGGTTGGGAGACGGGAACCAACTTACACCTCAGTGGGAAATCGATTTTCCCCACTCCTTGGGTTTGCTTTATTCAGCTTTCACCTATTATACCGGCTTCAAAGTCAACTCTGGTGAATACAAACTCATGGGTTTAGCTCCTTACGGCGAACCCAAGTATGTAGACAAGATTCTCAACTATTTAATCGACCTCAAAGATGACGGAACTTTCCGTTTGAACATGGATTATTTCAACTATACTGTTGGCTTAACCATGACAAATAAGAAGTTTGACGAACTATTTGAAGGGCCACCGCGTCAAGCTGAAGGAAAATTGACTCAGCGGGAAATGGACATTGCCGCTTCCATTCAAGTTGTTACCGAAGAAGTTGTTTTGCGACTTTGCAGAACAGTTAAAAAAGAATTGGATGTCGATTATCTTTGTCTTGCCGGCGGCGTTGCTCTCAACTGTGTTGCTAACGGCAGACTCTTGCGGGAAGGTATTTTCAAAGATATTTGGATTCAGCCGGCGGCGGGAGATGCTGGCGGTGCTTTGGGCGCGGCTTTGGCGATTTGGTATCAGTATTGCGAACAAACTCGCACTGTGAGCGCGAACTCGACAGCAAATAGTATAGAATCCCTCAAAACTGAACTTATCACTACAAACGCAGCGGTTGAGGAGAGGACTGAAGTTCTCACTGCAAACCCAGCGGTGGCAACTGTGGCGAAGTCTGTTGCTCATTTAACTTGTCACGATCAAATGCGGGGCTCATATTTGGGGCCGAGGTTTACTGACGCAGAAATTCTGGAATATTTGGATGCTGTCAAAGCCAGCTATCACCGATTAGATGATGCCGAATTAATGCCGCAGTTGGCGGAAATTTTGGAACAGGGAAATGTGGTGGGATGGTTCCAGGGGCGGATGGAATTTGGGCCGCGGGCTCTGGGCGGTCGATCGATCATTGGCGATCCCCGCAGTGCTAAAATGCAGTCCGTGATGAACCTGAAAATTAAATATCGGGAATCTTTTCGACCTTTTGCGCCGTCAATCTTAGCCGAACGAGTGGCGGATTATTTCGAGATTGACCATTCTAGCCCTTATATGCTATTAGTAGCACCTGTCAAAGCCAGTCTCCGCATTCCGATGACTGCGGAACAAGAGCAGTTGTTTGGCATTGAAAAGCTCAACATTCCGCGTTCCGAGATTCCGGCTGTCACCCACGTCGATTACTCGGCTCGCATCCAAACTGTTCACAAAGAAACCAATCCTCGCTACTATGACTTAATCAGCCATTTTGAAAAGCGATCGGGCTGTTCTATTGTGGTAAATACTTCTTTCAACGTCCGAGGCGAACCCATTGTTTGCACTCCAGAGGATGCTTACCGCTGTTTCATGCGAACCGAAATGGACTATCTGGTTTTGGAAAATTACTTGCTTCCCAAGTCCGAACAAATTCCTTGGAAACAAGATGATGCTTGGAAAAATGAATTTGAACTAGATTAGTCATTAGTCATTAGTCATTAGTCATTAGTTATTAGTTGGAACGAATAACTAATAACTAATAACTAATTCCCCATTCCCCATTCCCCATTCCCCATTCCCCATTCCCCATTTCTAATGAGCGACGAAATTAAAAAACTCGACAAAAAAGGCTTGCGCGATTTCGGGCTGCTAATTGGCGGCTTGATTGCAGTGCTGTTCGGTTTAGCAGTACCTTTACTGCGGCGGCATTCTCTACCTTGGTGGCCTTGGGCAATCTGCGGGGTGATGGTGCTGCTAGCATTGGTGGCGCCGAAATCGCTTAATCCCGTTTATCACGGGTGGATGCGCTTTGGAATTATTCTTAACAAAATCGAAACGCCGATCGTCCTAGGGATAGTTTTTTACCTGATAGTTTGGCCGATGGGAGTGATCAAAAACATTTTCGGCGAAGATGCCATGCGGCGAAAACTCAATCCTAAAATGGATACTTACCGCGTCCCAAGTAAAGCAAGAACAAAAGTTAGTATGGAGCGTCCTTTCTAAGTGTTTGAAGCAACTTTAGATTTTATCAAAGATTTGTGGGCGTTTATGAAAGAACGCCAAAAGTATTGGCTGTTGCCGCTCATTGTGACTTTAGTCTTTTTGGGAGCTTTGATTGTATTGAGTCAGGGTTCTGTGATTGCTCCATTTATTTACACCCTGTTTTGAAATAATGAGCAAGTTGAAAGATTTGGGTGTCAATTTGGGTTTGACACTCGGCGGTTTATTGATGGGGGTGGTAATTGGTGAAATTGGATTGCGAGTGGCTAAAGTTGAGGGCTATCCAAAAATAGGAGATTTCGCAGACTCTGCGCCAACTCGTTTTCACACTTCCGATCCGAATTTGGGCTGGAAGCTGAAACCTGGTGTGTCGGGCGAGTGGAATGGGGAAGGTGCGAGTTTTGTGCAGGTGAATAGCGAGGGTTTGCGCGATCGGGAACATACAAAAGCAAAACCTCCAAATACTTTGCGCGTTGCGGTTTTGGGCGATTCTTTCACCGAAGCAATTCACGTACCTGTCGAACAAACTTTCTGGTCAAAATTGGAACGAAAGTTAGGCAACTGCGAAGCTGTTAAGGGACGCAAAAATGTTGAGGTAATTAATTTCGGGGTGCAGGGCTACGGTACTGCTCAAGAATTAATTATGCTGCGAAAAAAAGTGTGGGATTACAATCCTGATATTGTAATTCTTGCTTTTTTTATTGGCAATGATGTGATAAATAATTCTCCGAAACTGGAATACGATCGCTACCGACCATTTTTTGCTTATGATTCTAGTGGCAAGTTAGTACCGGATATGTCTTTTCGCAATCTGCCGCCGATCGATCGCAACGAAAGAGCAGTTTCCTTCGTAGACAGGATGCCAAGTTGGCTAGTCAACAATTCGCGCATTTTGCAGGTTATTAAAAAAGTAGACTTAGAAAGGAAAAAGCGCGAGTTATCTGAGGATTTTACCAATTTAAGTACCCAAAACCTCAAGGAACCTCAGAATGCAGCTTGGCAAGAGGCTTGGAGGGTGACAGAGGGTTTGATTGTGACGATGCGGAATGAAGTCGTGCAGAAAAATGCTGATTTCTTGCTTGTGACGATCGGCGATCCGACGCAAGTTAGACCGGAGGCCCCGGTGCGAAAAGATTTTATGACAAAGAACAACATTCAGGATTTGTTTTATCCCGATAGGCGGCTGGAAAAATTGGGCGCGCGCGAGGGTTTTCGGGTACTGAATTTATCCGAACAGATCCAAGGTTACACTGAAAAATATCAAGTCTGCGCCCACGGTTTTGAGAATTCTGTACCCTGTGGGGGTCACTGGAATGAACTCGGACATCGGCTGGCTAGTATCCTGATTAACCGAAATTTGTGCGAAAATTTGAAGCAGTCTCAAGTACCCAAAAAACAACCGTAATCAGTCAAATTTCATGAAAGATTCAACGGCGCTAAAAAAAAGCAAAAACATATTAATTATAATCGCGGTTAATTTGGCGATCGCCTTTATTTGTCTGGAAGCTTTGTCGCTAGCTTTTTATTTTATCAACCAAAAGCAGTTTTTTTATACCCGAACTAAAGCCAAAGAAAAAGTAGTAGAAGATATTGAAAGGATCGGTATTAGACTTGATGAATCTATCGTAGAAAGACTGCACCCCCTTTTTGGGTATGTGCTAAAACAAGGTGCTTTCACTAATGAAAAATTAAAGTTAAAAGTCAACAAACAGGGTTTTTTTTCCCTCTACGAATATCCGGTTGTGAAAACCAATAAAAATCAAGTTATCATCGGAGTTTTTGGCGGTTCAGTTGCAAATAATTTTGCCGTTGCTGAATACGTAAATCGTCGATTGTCTAACAAATTGAAGACTTATCGAGAATTTGCCAACAAGGAAATTATTGTTTTAAATTTTGGCAACGGAGGCTACAAACAGCCGCAACAATTGTTAATTTTAAATTACTTTTTGGCTTTGGGTCAAGAGTTAGATATAGTCATCAATATTGACGGTTTTAACGAAGTAGCACTGTCAAATTTAAACAACAAAGCCCAAGTTGAAATAGGAATGCCCAGCGTTCAGCACATACAGCCGTTAACAGGTTTAGCGAGCAATAACTTGTCGCCAGAAGTGATGAGTTCCATAGTGAAAATTAACGAAACCAAAAAACAATTGAAAGCAGGTATTGACAAATTGCAAACTTGTCAACTTGCTTTGTGTCACGCTGTCACCTCGCTACAGGTGAAACAATTAGTCAACAATTACCAGCAAGCAGTGCTCAAGTACGATTCGCAAGTTAAACCATCCAACCCAGACACGGCAAATAGCAGTATAGTGTACATTCCCAAAGCTGACTCTGTTTTGCAGGATGCCGCTGCTTTTGACAAAATGGCATCAATGTGGTACCAATCGTCGATCGGGATGAATCAAATTTTATCAAGTAGAAAGATTAAGTATTTTCACTTTATCCAGCCCAACCAGTATTATCCTACTAAGCGAGCGTTTACCGCCAAGGAAAAGGAAATCGCGATTAACACAGAGAGTCCCTACATTGAAGGGGTGAAAAAAGGTTATCCGGTATTGTTGTCTAAAGTCGATGATTTGCAAAAAGCTGGGGTTAATGTTTTTAGCGCAGTGAATATTTTAGATAATACAAAAGAGACGGTTTACAAAGATGCCTGCTGCCACTATAATTCAGTCGGAGACGAAGTATTGGCAAACTATGTTTCTAGTTCAATTATTAAAGTAGTAAGAGAGTCGAAATAAAAGTCTATGAAAGATTTAAAATTCCTCAAAAACGGACAACAAGTTCTCAAGATAACTTTGATTAACTTAGCGCTTTTACTGGTTTTCCTGGAACTCGGTTCCTTGGGATGGTATTTTGTCAAGCACAAGCAATTTTTCTATACTAGAGAAAAAGTGCAAGATAAGTCGGATTTAGGAATAAATTTAGAAGGAGTGCGGCTGAATCAGTCTATTGTGGAAAGATTTCATCCTTTTTTTGGGTTTATTCAAAAACCCAGCCGCGATTTTCGACCGGGTTTTAAAGTCAATAATTATGGGTTTATTTCTCCTTACGATTACCCTCTCAAAAAAACTAAAAATAATCAGTTTTTTATCGGAGTTTTTGGCGGTTCTGTGGCTTCCGATTATGCAATATTTCAAGTTCAGAATCAAATTTTACCTAAATACCTCAAACAGTTGCCCGGTTTAAAAGATAAAGAATTTGTAATTTTGTCTTTTGCAACGGGAGGCTACAAACAGCCGCAGCAATTATTAATTTTAAACTACTTTTTGGCTTTAGGTCAAGAATTAGATATGGTCGTCAATATAGATGGTTTTAATGAAGTAGCACTTTCTAATTTAAACAATAAAAATAAAGTCGATTTTGCGATGCCAAGCATTCAGCATATTTTGCCACTGGCTAACTTCGCGAATAATAGTCTTTCTACTAAGGCTATGGAAGCAACTCTCAGAATTCAAGAAAATAAAACTAGGATTAATCAGGGTTTGGAACGTTTACAAAACTGCTCTTTAGCTGCGTGCGATGCTGTGACTTCTGTTTACGTTCAACATCTAGTAAATAACTATAAAACAGATGTTCTTAAGTTTGAAGAAGAACAGACTAAACAACAAAAAGATGACCGTAGTAGCGTTATTTATATCAATACTAATAAGGCGGTTTTACCGGATTCAGTAGCTTTTGAAAAAATGGCAGGGAATTGGGCAAAAAGTTCAATTTTTATGCACAAAGTGCTGTCAGCTAGTAATGTGCCTTATTTTCATGTTCTTCAGCCTAATCAATATTATCAGACGAAAAGGGTGTTTGGTGAAGCCGAAAAGAAGATTGCTTTTAACAAGGAGACTCCTTATGCTAAATCTGTAGAAATTGGATATCCGGCTCTTTTCACAAAGTTTCCTAATTTGGAAAAAAATAATATTAATATATTGAATGGTGTAAATGTATTTGATCGGACTAAAGATGCTGTTTATGTAGATAGCTGCTGTCATTACAATAAAGCTGGGGAAGTAATTTTTAGTGATTATGTGGGCCGTTCTATTCTGGAAGCTTTGCGGAAGGAGGAAAGAAAAAAGAAGAATTGATATTATGTCTGGTTGATTCGTTATTGTACAATTTGCGAACTCGTAGGAGCGGGTTCACCAACAATATATAACGATAACCAACAATATATAAAAACCCGCCCCACTCACCAATAATTCACATCAACCTGATATTTATATTTAATTCCTAAATGTAGGTGATGATTTATCGTTGGGTGGGGGCGGGTTTTTGAGATTGTTTGTTTCCGGCGATGAGGGTTGGTGAACCCGCCCCTACGGGTATTATGTGGATGGATTAAAATTACATGGTTTTTAGTTTTGGGTTTTTGGCTGGCTGGGGGAGCGATCGCCCGCTGAGTCGATCGGCATTACCAAGACTTTATCAACTCGGTTCCCGTCCATATCCACTACTTCCACGCGCAAACCGTTCCACTCAAAATGCTCGGCTGCTGTGGGAATTTTCCCCAAATTGGTAATTACAAAGCCGCCCATTGTGTGGTAACTTCCTTTGTGTTCTGCTGACTCTTCGATTCCAAACAGCTCAAAAAAATCTTCAACTGCTAGCATTCCGTCTAACAGCCAAGAACCGTCTTCGCGCTGCACGGCTTCCGGCTCGTCAGCATCTTCAATCGAGGGAAAGTCGCCAACGAGTTCGACTAAAATGTCGTTGACTGTAACCAATCCTTGAATTACGCCGTATTCGTCTACTACCAAGGCAATTTGATTGCTAGATTGTTTGAAAAGTTCTAATACTTTTAAACCCCGCGTGCTTTCCGGTACAAATAACGGTCGTCGTAAAGAAGCGCTTAAATCTAGGGGTTGACCAGTTAAAGTCCGAGACAGCATATCAGTAACGTGTACTAAACCGACAACGTTGTCTAGCCCTCCCTGACACACGGGAAACCGAGAATGACCACTGCCGAGCATTTTTTGGCGATTTTCTTCCACTGAATCATCCAGATCGAGCCAGGTAAGATCGGGACGCGGGGTCATTAAGGCGCTGACTCGCCGATCGCCCAAACGAAAGACTCTTTCTACCATGTCTTGTTCGGCTTCTTCAAAGGTTCCGGCTTCGGTTCCTTGCTCGATTAAAACTTTAATTTCCTCTTCTGTAACTTGCGGTTCTGTCGAGGGCGATATCCTCATCAGCCGCATCACTAAGTCAGTGGAATGACTTAACAAATAAACCGCAGGAGCGCCAATTTTTGAGAGCATTCGCATGGGAATTGCTACGCTTGAGGCGATCGGCTCCGGGTTGTTGAGCGCTAGCCGCTTCGGCACGAGTTCGCCGATAATTAAGGTCAGATAAGTGATGGTTAAAACTGCTACTACTGAGGCGATCGTCTGAGAATAGGGCGCGAGGGCAGGAATCAGCCGCAACAAAGGCTCTACCCTTCTAGAAATCGTCGTTTCTCCGAAAGCGCCCGACAGAATGGCCAGCATCGTAATCCCGATTTGAACTGTCGGCAAGAACTGATTGGGGGCATTAGCCAGATCCAAAGCTACGCGGGCATTGGCGGAACCTTGGTTGGCCATCTGTTGCAGTCTCACCTTCCGTACAGAGATGATGGCCATCTCTGACATCACAAACAAGCCATTGAGGAAAATTAGCAGGAGAACAATCAGAATATCGGTACTTGGGGACATTTCTAAAATTTTCGGTAGTAACGGCGAAGCGCTCTGCCCGGTTAGTCGATTTTAGATTTTAGATTTTAGATTTTAGATTGACGACGCCGCCAGTATCTGGGGGATTTCCCTAATGTCTAAAATTCTTCGATCTTCACAACTTGAGTACGTGGCAGGGTATCCGTCTTTGGGTGCAGTCACCAAAAAACTGGGTCTGAAGCCCCGTCCTTATAGGACGGCTTTACATTGAATTAAATCCCCTTTCGGGGTCGGAGAGGGAATTTAATGCAACCTCTCCGATTTTTGGGGAATGGTTGCCCCAAACTCCCATTTCTGGGGTAAAGTTAGCTTGGACAAAGTTATAAAGGCTTGTTAGGCTAGCAGCACTGTCTCAGTGACCTTAAGACTGTTTAACCACTAGCGACAGAGCAAGGGACTAGCTTCGCATCAAGCGGGTGTCGTGACCTAAATAACATAGCTATTTAAAGCTTAGTCTGGTCAGAATGGCCTGTTAGATTTCTCTTTCAAGCCTCACGCCTTTAGGCTGAGGTTTCTGACAGGAGAGGTCTGGAAGCTGCAAATCTCGATCGCAAAATCGAAATTTTTTCTAAACCTGTCACTAGATTAACGGAACTGGCTCGATCCCGATCGCTGGATCGACACATTAAAGCAGAAATCTATCTCCAGTTAAGTTCCCAGCCGTCAACAGCAGAGCGGCACAATCATGGATGTTTGTCGTACAATCTCCTTAACAGGCAAAGGGAAAGAGCCTTCGCCGATCAGGGATTAAAATTAAAAGCGCATGACTTTCTCTTCAATAATTCGTACCCTGGGGCGATCGCCCCTAGCAACAGAACTCCTCAACAAGCTCAAGCGCCATCGCTACGTGCAACTGTCCGGCGTAGCCCGTTTGCCCAAAGGTTTAGTAGCTTCCGCCCTCGCACAACAAGAAGGGCGGAGTTTACTGGTAGTGACAGCAACTCTAGAAGAAGCCGGCCGCTGGGTTGCCTCTTTAGAGGCGATGGGCTGGCAAACCGTACATTTTTACCCGACTTCAGAGGCTTCGCCCTACGAGCTATCTTACTCCGACGAGAACGAAATGACTTGGGGACAAATGCAGGTGCTGGCGGATTTGGTCGAGAAACAAGAAACAAACCCTAATTCTAAGCCGATCGCGATTGTAGCTACCGAAAGAGCTCTCCAGTCTCACTTGCCGCCGCCTGCTGCTTTTGAACCCTACTGTCTGACGCTGAAGCGAGGTGCGGTTCAAGACTCGAAGATACTTGACCGCCAACTGGTGTCGATGGGGTACGATCGGGTGAATCTGGTAGAAATGGAGGGCCAGTGGAGTCGCCGGGGTGATATTGTCGATGTCTTTCCGGTAGCGGCGGAGTTGCCGGTGCGCCTGGAATGGTTCGGAGATGATTTGGAGCAAATTCGGGAGTTTGACCCGTCTTCCCAGCGATCGCTCGATAAGGTCGATCGGTTGGTGTTAACTCCTACTAATTTTAACACAATTATTAAAGCAGTTTTATCTGAAAAAAAAGTTGACGAAATCAACCACATAGGCTCTGTTGACACAGAAAATGAACCCGAAAATGAAGCGGAAAAATTTGTCCGCAGGTTGTTGGGTTTAGCGTTCGAGCAACCTGCATCTTTGTTGGATTATTTGCCAGAAAATACTTTAGTGGTTATTGACGAACCCCAAGGGTGCGAAGCTCACAGCGACCGCTGGTTTGAGAATGCACAGGAACAGTGGAATAATTGCAATCGGGAATCTGCCGTTGCTGGTGCGGAAACAGAAAAGCTGCCAATTGCTAATTTGAAAGTTCCGAAAATTCACCGCACTTTTGCTGAATCTATGGCAGATGTCGCAGCTTTCGAGAGGCTAGAACTTTCAGAATTGGCAGAAGATTCTACGGCTAAAAAAATTCAAAGCTCTGCGGAGGGCGACCAGCTACCGTCTGCGATTAATTTGGCTTCTAGACCTGTGCCGGTGATGCCTCACCAATTTGCAAAGCTGTCTCAAATGCTCAGGGAAGAGCGCGATCGGGGTTTTACTATTTTCCTGGTTTCGGCTCAACCCAGCCGTTCTGTTTCTCTGCTGTCGGAACACGACTGTCCGGCTCAGTTTGTGGTGAATCCGCGCGATTATTTGGCGATCGACAAGTTGCAATTGCAGCACGTTCCGGTTGCTTTGAAGTACAGCGGGCTGGCAGAATTGGAAGGTTTTATTCTGCCGACTTTTCGGATTGTTTTAATTACCGATCGGGAATTTTACGGTCAGCATTCTCTCGCTACTTTTAGCTACGTCCGCAAGCGCCGTCGCGCTGCTTCTAAGCAAGTAGACCCGAATAAATTAAGCCCTGGTGATTATGTAGTTCACCGCCAGCACGGAGTGGGCAAATTTATCAAGTTGGAACGTTTGACGATCGATCGGGAAACTCGCGAATATTTATTGATTCAATACGCTGACGGTACTCTGAGGGTGGCGGCAGATCAATTAGGCGCTTTGTCCAGGTTTCGGACTGTAGGCGATAAAGTACCGGATTTAAACAAGCTGACAGGTCAAACTTGGGAAAAAACTAAAACTAAGGTTCGCAAAGCTGTTAAGAAATTGGCAGTGGATTTGCTGAATCTTTATGCTAAAAGAGCTAAACAAACAGGTTACGCTTTCCCTCCTGATATGCCTTGGCAACAAGAGTTGGAGGATTCTTTTCCTTACCAGCCAACGCCGGATCAGTTGAAGGCAACTCAGGATGTGAAACGCGACATGGAGGGCGATCGACCGATGGATCGCTTGGTCTGCGGCGATGTCGGTTTTGGTAAGACAGAAGTGGCTCTGAGAGCGATTTTTAAGGCGGTTACGGCGGGCAAACAGGTGGCTTTGCTCGCGCCGACGACGATTTTGACCCAACAGCACTATCACACGCTCTCGGAGCGTTTTTCCCCTTATCCGATCGAAGTTGGTTTGCTCAATCGCTTTCGCACGGAAACCGAGCGCCGGGAGATTCACAAGCGTTTGGCGACTGGGGAATTAGATGTGATTGTCGGTACTCAAGCTGTTTTGAGCAAAGCGATTAAATTTCGGGATTTGGGCTTGTTGGTGGTGGATGAAGAACAGCGGTTTGGAGTTAAGCAAAAGGAAGCAATTAAATCTCTCAAAACAGAGGTAGATGTTCTGACTCTGACAGCAACGCCGATTCCCCGGACTTTGTATATGTCGCTGTCGGGGATTCGCGAGATGAGTTTGATTGCGACTCCGCCTCCCAGCAGGCGCCCGATTCAGACGCATTTGGCTCCCTATAACCCGGAAGTGGTGCGATCGGCAATTCGTCAAGAATTGGATAGGGGCGGTCAGGTTTTTTACGTGGTGCCGCGGATTGAGGGGATTGATGAGTTGGCCGTTCAGTTGCAGGAGATGGTTCCGTCTGCCAGAATTGCGATCGCCCACGGTCAAATGGAGGCTTCGGAACTAGAATCAATCATGCTGACTTTCAGCGCGGCGGAGTTTGATATTTTGGTGTGCACGACGATTATTGAGTCGGGTTTGGATATTCCGCGAGTCAATACCATTTTAATTGAAGACGCGCAGAAGTTTGGTTTGGGTCAGCTTTACCAGTTGCGGGGACGGGTGGGACGCGCGGGGATTCAAGCTCATGCTTGGCTGTTTTACCCCAAGCAGAACCAACTGTCTGATGCTGCAAGGCAGAGGCTGCGGGCAATTCAAGAGTTCGCGCAGTTGGGTTCGGGCTATCAGTTGGCTGTCCGAGATATGGAAATTCGCGGTTCGGGTGATGTTTTGGGTACTGAACAATCTGGTCAAATGGAGGCGATCGGTTTTGATTTGTATGCTGAAATGTTAGAGGAGGCTATTCGGGAAATTAAGGGTCAGGAAATTCCGAAAGTGGAGGACGCGCAAATTGACCTCACTTTGACGGCGTTTATTCCTGCTGATTACATCGCAGATTTGGATCAAAAGATGAGCGCTTACCGGTCTGTGGCTTCTGCTAATAACTCAGAAGAGTTACAGCAGATTCAGGCTGATTGGTGCGATCGTTATGGGCCAATTCCTCTGCCAGCCCAGCAACTTATCCGTGTGGTCGAACTCAAACAAATCGCTAAAAAAATCGGTTTTTCTCGGATTAAGCCGGAGAATAAGCAGAACATAGTTTTGGAAACAGCTATGGAAGAGCCTGCTTGGAATTTGCTCAAGGCTAATTTGCCGGAACATTTGCGCTCTCGTTTTGTCTACAGCAAGGGGAAGGTTACTATTCGGGGTATGGCGGTTTTGACGGCCCAAAAGCAATTGGATAATTTGATTGATTGGTTGGGTAAAATGCAGGGCGCTTTGCCAGAAGCAAATGTTTGATTTTAATATATAATCCCCAAATCTAGCGCACCGCCGAAACCACAGAATAATTCCGATGGAACCAGAAAAAATATTACTGCTGTTTTCATGATGGTTTTAGCGACAGAAAGGATTAAAATCGTGAAAAAGTTAGTGAGTATTTTTTTGGCGATCGCGCTAATGCAAGGAGTCCCAATGGCGGTTCAATCTCAACAAATAATTGACCCGATCGATCGGGTTGTGAGTGCTGGATTGATGAATAAAGATGCCAGTGGCAATTTTAATGCTGATGGCCTTGTCAGTCGCGCCGATTTGGCGGTGATTTTAGTGAAAACTTTTGGTTTGGAACGCCGGAAAACCGCTCAGAAACCGGATAGGGAATTGCCGGACGTACCGAAGAGTTACTGGGCTTACAGTGCGATTCAAACTGCTTTGAAAACGGGAACGATGAGTGGATATCGCGACGGAATGTTTTTCCCAAATCAAAGGGTGACTCGCGCTGAAGCTTTGGCGATTTTTGCTCAGGCTTACGGGGTTTTTCAGTTTCCCGATCCCAGCATTTCCGAAATTTTAGCTAAGTATCCAGATGCAGGCGAAATTCCTAATTGGGCTAGAAAGTCTATAGCTACTGCACTTTATGAAGGGTTTGTTAATGTTGATATCGCAACTAATAAGATTAATCCTTTGAAGCCGATGACTCGTGGAGATATCGCTTACGCTTTGAGCAAGTATTTGGAGCGACAGGTAAGGCCCAGTTCTTTGCCTGTCCCCGACGAGGAGCCTCCCGATCGCGGCGTGGGAAGGTGATAGTGTTGAATTGTGATATCAAATCCGGTATCATCGGAATTATTCCTCTCTGTATTCTCTCCCTCTGCGTTCTCTGCGCCCTCTGCGGTTAAATCATTCCGATACAACCGGAAACGATATGAGTTAAAAAGTCGATCGCCCGCAATTCAAACACCATGCAAAATCCCGGAGCTTTGGTGACTGTAAAAGCAGCCATCAAACCCCCAGGATTTAAAGTTTTCCTCTTAAACGAGGCTCAAATTATCCCCAGTGAGCTTTAACTTAATCAGCAGTAGCCAATTCGGTACTAGCACCGCCGCGCTTCCGAGTCAGGGTATTGAAAAGCATCTGACCGACAGCTTTAATCAAATTGCCTTCTAACTCCATAAACATCTTCATGTTCATGCCAAAAGCTGCATTAGCTTCGTCAACAATTCGCTCTGCTGTTGCTTCGTCAATCGGCAGTTCATTCATTGCCTGACGGTAGTTAGCCTTGAATTCTTTTTCATCAGGAATATCCTGGAATTCATAGAAAGCAGTGCCTTCTCCGTCGGAAAGATTCATCCCGCGCTGGGCAATTCCCTTGAGGATTTGTCCGCCCGATAAATCGCCAAGGTAGCGAGTGTAAGAGTGAGCTACTAACAGTTCCGGTGCGGTCGCCGAAATCTCGCGAATTCGCTGCACATAAGCTTTAGCTGCGGCTGAGGGGGCTACTTGTTCGCGCCAATTCGCACCGTAGTAGTAAAATAAATCTTGCTCTAAGCTGTGTTTGCGATTCAACTCAGAAAAGTAAATTTTTGAAACAACCGGATGCTGCTTTTGGCGTTCCATTTCCTCTTCCATTGCCGAGTAGACAAAGTAGAGGTTTCCTACTAACTTCCGGTAAGAAGTTTTTTCTACAACGCCTTTTAAAAAACACTTGACAAAACCGACGTTTTCTGCCATTGTGTGGGATTTTTTGGTTCCCTCACGCAATTTGGTCGCTAAATTGATGCTCATAAAAAAATTCGGTAAGTGGGAAACTCAGCGTCTTTAGACCTGAGAGGGAAACGGATCGGCGGTTGAAACCGCCGTGAATCTTGGCATTACACGAGGATTGCTAGATGGGAGTGTAAGGAATGTAATGTAATTTCGATGGGACACTTCGGCTACGCGAGCGTGCATCGAAATTACCCTCTCTAATTTTGCAACCCGCGATCACATAATGTTTGCTCTTTCGAGCCTCCCTTTCGGGGTGATGTTAGCTTCGACAAAGTTAACGGCCGGTACTATATCTAGGACACTGATTTAACCCAATAAGTCTGTTTAATCCTAAATTTCTAGAGCAAGGAACTAGCTTCGCATTCCCTGGTAGGTCTTTAACTCTTACCGTTAACGTAGTACGCAGGTACTGAGTCTGGTCAACTGTGGTTTAAGTCTTAGGCTAGAAGCCCAATCTCTTTAGACCTGGGTCGTTGACGCTATACTGTCCAACCTTCTATTTTTGTGGTAGTTGATGGATGCGCCAAAAATCTAAAAATTACCTAAGCATTTACCTTAGATCGATTTGATGAGAGATTGTATTAATTTTTATAACAAAACCTAGACTCCGCAGAAGGCCTCCGAAGGTAGAAGGCACAAAAAGTTTAGTCATTAGTCCTTAGTCCTTGGCTGTTAGCGAATGACTACTGACTAATGACTAATGACTAATGACTAATGACTACTGACTACGAGCTAATTTAGATGTCCAAGTCGAGGAGGTTGAGTTTGGGGCCGTAGGTTTCAATGAATTCGCGGCGGGGGGCGACACGATCGCCCATTAAGATCGTAAAGATGCGATCGGCCTCAGCAGCGTCTTCAATCTCCACCCGTTTCAGCGTCCGAGTTTCTGGGTTCATCGTCGTATCCCACAACTGTGTCGGCATCATTTCCCCCAAACCTTTGAACCGCTGAATGGTGTAGTTAGCATTCGCCGGAAATTCATTGCGGATGAGATTGTTCATTTCGCGATCGCTGTAACAGTAGTAATGATTGCGTCCCCGTTCCACTTTATAGAGAGGAGGACAAGCAATATAGATGTAACCTTGTTCTACAAGCGCACGCTGATAGCGGTAGAAGAAAGTCAGCAACAGCGTGCGGATGTGAGCACCATCCACGTCAGCGTCAGTCATAATTACGATGTGGTGATACCGCAATTGACCCGGATCGAATTCTTCGCCTTTGATGCCCAAACCCAGGGCTGTAATTAACGATTGAATTTCGTTATTTTTGTAGATTTTGGCGTCGTCGGTTTTCTCAATGTTGAGAATTTTACCGCGCAAAGGCAGGATTGCTTGGAATTGGCGATCGCGCCCTTGTTTTGCACTGTTATGGACAAAAATTCCCGCCCCTAATGCAAAGTTGTGACTGTTGGGCACTTCGATGTCGTAAACATCGTAGCGTTCCTCTACAGCTTCGATCTTGACAACGCGGTGGTTGTAATTCCGAACCGCTTGGCGAGCATATAGTGCATCACCATTAAAGTAGCGATCGCAAAAACTCTCATACTTCAACAAACACTTATCTTTTTTCGTGCGGCGGTAGATATTGTAATAATCAACATCAATCCAGCCCATTTTCATCTCAACAGCCTTCAAAGCTTCAAGAGTTTTGCGGTAATAAGTTTCGTTCAAAGCTTCTTTACGTTTCTGGCGAAACTCCGGCGTCCACTGTTCCTTAGTTTTTTCGCGCCGCCACTCCAACAAATTCTCATCTTGCCACTGTTCTTGAGCAAGTTGAGAATGAGTCTCCCGTGCTTCAGGATTGTTAGCAAAATGATTGCGAACCCGTTCCGACTGAGCCAAACGGTTTTCTTCGGAACTCCAATACTCTTGCTGGGCTTGGTTCAGCAGTTCATTATTCTGCTGGCGATAAGTTTCATCAGTATCGTAAAACTCCCGCCACTTGCTCATCATGTAAGCTTTATACTCTTCATCTTCCCACTGAGCTTTCGCCTGTTCCGAAAGAATTTGTCGCGTTTCCGGCTGCCGCATCCGCTCTTTCATCATCGCCCGAAATTCATCGGTCATGTGAGCTTGACGGCTCTTTTCAATGACATCGGGCCTGTGCAAGGTTTTCTCAAGGTTCGCGCGGTGTAAAGCCAAGTGATCCTCAGCCGACATTCGCTGAATATTTGTCGGATTGTTGTTGAGTTTGTTAAAGTCAACGTGGTGGCGGTGATTGCCGTCAGATGCTTGATAAACGCCGTGTTTCAGGTTGTAGAAATCCGCTAAAAGATGGGTGTAAATCCACTTATCACTGTTGGGATTCCAAACCATTTCGTAACCGTTAAGTCCCTGACCCTGTTTGTTTTTTTCCGACAACTTGCTGTGGAACGGCATTAATGAATCTTCCGGTGTCAGCATGGCGGCTGCTTTGTAAGTGCCATCCCGCAACATGAATGGATGGTCGGGAGTGCAAGTTATTGTCTCCCCATTGTCTAATGTCAGTTTGACAACTTCAGCATTTGCTTTAGTCATCCGAGCATTAGTTATTCGCTCAAACCCGATGTTTCCACTCTCGCGAATGGTGTAGCAAAAGTGTTCTTTGCCTTCTGCTTGTTCGTCAACTATCTGTTTGATAGTTTTTGTCGTACCGTCAGCTAATTTTATTTCTTGAAATGAAAAAAAACAGCCCCCCGCGGAATCCCCCTCGACCAGGTATATCTCAGACAGGGCGGGGTCTCTGGAGCTACAGTCCGCTAATTTTCCAGGCAAAGGAGACGATTCTAAGACTGATTTGCGGCGGACTAAATCGCGGGCACGACGGGCTGCTTCAGCGGCCTTAAATGCCTGAATTGCTTTTTCCAAAATAGCGTCGGCTACTTGGGGGCGAAACTCCAAATATTCTGTCAATACTTCGCCTACCAAGGAATCCACAATTCCCCGGACTTCGGTATTGCCCAGTTTAGTTTTAGTTTGGCCTTCAAATTCCGGGTCTGGGACTTTCACAGAAATGACGGCTGTCAAACCTTCGCGAACGTTTTCGCCGGCGAGGTTGGGCTCGTTTTCTTTGATTTTGTTGCGCTTGCGGGCGATCGAATTCATCGTCCGCGTCAAAACTGCCTTCAAACCTTCTAAGTGCGTGCCACCGTCGATCGTCCGAATGTTGTTAGCAAAACCTAGAACGTTGTCGCTAAAAGCATCGACGCACCACTGCAAAGCCACTTCTATCTGCACGTTGTTGCGTTCGCCTTGCACGTAGATCACTTCTTCGTGCAGAGGCTGCTTTTCGCGGTTCATGTAGGCGATATATTCCTTGATTCCGCCCTCGTAACAGTATGTTTCGATGCGAGGTTCGCTACTTTTGAGCAGTTCCAAACGGTGGTCGCTAAACGTAATTCTCACGCCCGCATTCAAGTAACCCAATTCTCGCAAGCGCCCCGCGAGTGTAGTGTAATCAAATTCAATGCCAGTGCTAAATATTTGAGTATCTGGCAAGAAAGAAACTGAAGTGCCGGCGCGAGTGCCTTTGTTGGGCTTGGCAGTAAGTTCAGTAACTGGATTGCCTCTTTCGTAGCGCTGTAAATGTTCTTTTTGGTCGCGCCAAACTGTCACTTCTACCCACTCGGACAGCGCGTTAACAACAGAAATACCTACACCGTGCAATCCTCCAGAAACCTTGTAGCCACCACCGCCAAATTTACCGCCGGCGTGGAGTACAGTCATTACTGTTTCTATTCCCGATTTGCCAGTCTTGGCAACGATGCCGGTGGGAATACCCCGGCCGTCGTCTGTCACGGTAACGGAACCGTCGGCGTTGATGTCAATCTCGATGTGAGTGCAGTGGCCAGCCAGCGCCTCATCTATGGAATTGTCCACAACCTCGTAAACTAGATGGTGGAGTCCTCGCGGCCCGGTGGTACCGATGTACATCCCCGGTCGTTTACGGACTGCTTCGAGACCTTCGAGAACTTGAATCTGGTCGGCGCTGTAGCTGCTGGTCATACAAAAATAGCTCCAATAATGAGGCCTAAAGCCCCGAAAGCTTCTAAAATGGGAAAACTCCTAAAATTATAGCACAAAACCGTTAAAGGCGATGCTAGGGCTTTCTGAAGGGAAATTTATTGGGGGGAGGGAGGGGAATAGTTTTCAGATTGCTGGAGGAATGCCCTGCCCGATCGCGGTGAATCAGTGTAGGAGAGAGGGGAAAGCATGGAGAGGAGAGGATTTGAGAGTTTTTATAGGGAAATTTGCGACAGCTTATGCCTAGATTAATTACGATTTGCGGGGCGACGGCGACGGGGAAGTCGGGAGTGGCTTTGGCTTTGGCGGGGCGACTGCAATCTTCGATTCTGAGTGCGGACTCCCGTCAAGTGTACCGCGAATTTGACATCGGAACCGCAAAACCGACGGCGGTCGATCGCACTTGTGTACCGCATCACTTAATTGACATCTGCGATCCGACAGAAACTCTGACACTAGCAGATTACCAGCAACAAGCTCAAAATTTAATTGCTGCTGTTGATTCTCCTGTGTTGTTGGTGGGAGGGACGGGCTTATATATTAAATCGATCGTGCGCGGTTTAAAAATTCCGAGGGTAGCACCGATGCCCGAATTGCGATCGCAACTTGCGGAGCTCGGACAATCTCAATGTTACGCGATGTTGCAGCAGGTCGATCGCTCTGCGGCTGAGAAAATTCACCTCAATGACCCAGTAAGAACTTTAAGAGCACTGGAAGTATTTTATGCGACCGGTCGCCCTATTTCCGAACAGCAGGGCGAAAATCCTCCCAATTATCCTATTTTACAAATTGGGTTGGATTGCGCGATCGATGTTTTGGTCGATCGTATCAAACAGCGCACCGAACAAATGCTAGAACGCGGTTGGATCGCGGAAGTAGAATATTTGTGTAAAAAATACGGCTGCGACTTGCCACTGTTGAACACGCTGGGCTATCAGGAAATGAAACAATATTTGGCTGGCGACATTAAGCTGGAAGAAGCTAAAGAATTAACAATTTTGCACACGCGGCAATTTGCGAAGAGACAGGGGACGTGGTTCCGGGCCTATCCTGAAATTGAATGGTTTGATGTTAGCACGCCAGATTTATTGGAGCGAGTTTGGCAGAAAGTGCAAGAATTTGTCAACGAAGATTTTGGGGCTCGCAAATAATCATGTTAATAAGTTCGTAGTAAGGACGACCATGATCTAAGAAAGCTGTGAGATCATATTGAACCTTTCAGCGATAAGTAGCAGGAAATAAAACTTCTATTTGAGGAGAGGCGAGCACCGGATCAGAATGAGCCAATCTCACCAATACTCTGCAGAATGTCTCATTTCTTAACCAATCTTGCAGGAATTCGCGCAATTGAAGCTCAGCAGGTAGCAATGTTTGGTAAATAGAGCGTTCAGAAGATGTCTCTAACAGCCGATGAAAAACTGATTCGTAGGCTTGTGCTTCTGTGGGAATTGATGCCCAGTTAATGGGTGATATTACCAGCAGCGAAACATCATCAGCTTTGTAATCTAGTTGCTTATTAATCAGAGCTACAGCCTTATTTACCAAGTAGCCTCCAAATGTAAAATAGCGGATACCTTTAGATGAACGAATATAGGGAATTTGGTCAATCCGACAAATCCTCCGCAGGTTATCTCTTGCTTTTTCTAAACTTTCGTGTAGGCTCCGGGTTAAAACCTCACTCGGCAATTCCTCCTTGTGGATGATTTGCCAGACACGATCGCAAACAAAAGCATCTGTGCTAATTCCTCTACCCCCATAGGTAAAATCAATGGCACTACCTTTTTCAGATGATGGTTCAACAAGGATACCAGCCATCGAAGCCTTGCGTACCCGCCAAATTTTACCTGCAAAACGTACCAGAATTCCTGGTCTAACTCTGAGTAAGTTCTCAGCAGGAACTTCACCTAAAACTTTAGATGTGTAACGTAATTGTATGGTTTGGGAACTCCGGCCAAAGTTACCGTAGATCATTCGATAATCGACAAGTTTGTGCAGGTTTGCATCAGCACCATATTGATTTTTGAAACCATGACGCTGAAGATAACTATTATTAGCTAATTCACCAAGTATTGTTTCGATAGATGAGCGATCTAGATAGTCTTGGTGATCGAATAGCTTGCACAATTCTGCAATTCGAGTGAAGCGACCACCCTCCGATGCAATGACGCTGAGACACTGTTGCCCAATCGCTCCAAATAATTCATAGGGAGAGCGAATAGGTAACTCACCTTTTTTCGCTGCATCGACAAGAGCAATAAAACGCAACGACTCAAAGATTATATGATCGGAATTATCCGGTACTAGGCAGATAACATTTGTTTTATTGGCGCGTCGATTACTGCGACCAATTCGCTGTAGGAATGATTCAACCCCGCTGGGTAATCCCCAAAGAATTACAGCATCAATATCACCGATGTCAATACCAAGTTCTAATGTACTGGTAGCAATACAGATCGCAGTTCTTGCAGCAGTAAATTTTTGCTCAGTTTCCGCTCTAACTTCTGGCGAGAGAGATGAGTAATGAGTAAAAATGAGGGGATTTAAGCTTTTTTCATGCTGCAAAATTCCTGCTAACCGTTCACATTCTCGGCGAGAATTAGTAAAAATCAATAGTTTAGTCTGCCTCCCTTCTGTCAACTTGCGAATGAGCTTCAGAAAGCTGGCTTCATCAGCAATATGCCGGACATGGGCATCAATAGAACGATGAGCAGGAAATTGAAGGAATTCAGCACTAGCTGCTGATCCAAACAAGAAATCGCGCACGTCTGAAAGTCTCCCCACTGTTGCAGATAAGGCAGCCCATTGCAACTCTTGTCCTAAGCTTTTTTGGAGTCTTTGAAATAGGATAGATAGTTGCAATCCTCTCTGCGTGTTGTAGAGAAGATGCACCTCGTCAATAACTACAGCGCAAACTGTTTGTAAAGTTGCATCTTTGCGGAAAAGTAGCACTTCCAGCGATTCTGGCGTTGTTACTAGAACATGGGGTGTTTGCCCAGATACTAAATCATCGCGATCGCCATGACGTATGCCAACACGAAGTCCCAATTGAGCCAATGGCGGATACAGCCGCTTTTCTAAATCATTAAGCAGTGCCTTAGTAGGCGCAATATAAATCAGAGTCAAGGCTTCAGTTGTGACAGCTTTTCGCCAATAACGACTTAGCAAGGGAGCCAAAACAGCCTCAGTTTTCCCAGAACCAGTACCAGAAGATAGGACAATATTTTGACCATTTACTAGCGGTTCAATAGCTGCTTCTTGTACCGGACGCAAAGCTGTAAAACTTCCATAAAATGCTGAAGCAACACGGCGCTCCAACAATTCAATGCTACTCATTCTATTTCCTCAAGCTGTCGGTCTAAAAACTTCACAACTTCCTTAATCGTTTGACGAGTACGGTCTTGAACTGCAATAGTGCCAGTTTTTTTGACAATTGCAGTCAGACCTAGTTCAATAGCCGATGAATTAGTATCCCATCCATAAGCAATTCCATGAAAGTCCTTAATCTTTATGGTTAACTCTTGTAACTGACTGAGTTCTAGGGGACTCATTTCAAAGGTAGAAAGCGCATCCAATTGAGCATAGTCATAATCCCACCGACCCTTACTAATCAGACGATTCCTGCACTTGCTGACAAATTCTGGTGTCACAGCAAAAAAACTCATGCCCTGAAATTGCTGACCTGCAAAAAACTGGAATAGATTTTGAAATGCCATTTCTTGATGGGCTATATTGGTAATGTTAGATAAAACATCCTCAAATTCATCGAAAAGTATGATAAGCCCCCTCATTCCCGAAGCACAGGCAAGGGTATGAATATCTCTAATTGCTGCCCACGACTGAGCGTAACCTTGAGATTTAAAGTCAAACAAAAGTGCCTTTGTTGTATAGTTTTGCCACCTAATCGTGCGAGTTAATGCTAGTTCTTCTCTGTAAGCCATCCGGTTTTTATGTATCAACTCCTGATAAAGATCCTGTGTCTTATAATTACTTTTTTGAAACAGCCAATCCTCTACTAAATCTTTATTAACTCTTCCGCTCATCCAAGCGCGCAAGGCAATAAAAGTAGCTGGAGATTCAAGGGATTGAGAAAAATTCCATTGCCCGTTATTCGTTATTTTTTGCCATTGCTTACCTGCTGTTCCTTTACTCTCACGCGCTTGTTGGCAAACCCAGTCGAAGAAAGGGCGGACACCTCTATCTTCAGAGTTGTTTGGAATCTCTAAACCACGCCAGATTGCACCCAACATCTGATCCATGCGATTGAAACGGACAGCAGATTTAGCATCCAGTGTTACGGAACTAACAGCAAAATTTGCTTTTAAAGCGGTTTCACGGATAAATCGCAACAAGTGACTTTTGCCAGAACCGTAGTTAGCTTTTAGCAAGAGCGCATCGGTTTTTCCTTGTTGAAGCCTAGCGGTCAGCTCCGTAATCTCTGACAGTCTACCTACTGTGAAGTAGCGTACCTGACCATCAGGGGGAATTCCAAGGCGAAGAGATTCAATAACTCGCTGCACTTCTACATTCACCGATTATTCCTCCCTCGCACGAGCCATTACGTCGTCGCATAGAGTTTCCGCTGACCTGATTTCTCCTTCAAGATGGTCATCAAAATGTATAATCAAAGCTATTACTAGGACGCGCCAAAAGCTAAAAAAAGATACCGAAGGTTGGTCATAAAGTTCTTTGACAAAATTTTCCACTTTAGCTTCAGAAGGTAATTCTCTTGCTCCTTCTGGATAAGCAGTTGCATAAATACTCAGGATTTTCTTAGCCGCAGTCTGATAGTCTGATAGGTCTGTTACTACCTGATCAAAATTCCAGATAGTATCTAATGCTCTCGGTTGACCTTCTTTTTTTGGCTCGCCGATTCGTCCTGACAAAGCTCCATAAGTTATGATTCCGTGTCTGGGGTCGCTGAAAAAGTCAGGCGTGGTTGCATAGATGAGAAACAGACCCTTCAGGGCTTCAATATTATTGATCAGAGATAACAAATTGTTGTGAGCATCCCGTAGAGAGGATTTACGCATAATAGAGTAAGACTGTTCAGCCTCATCAAACAGAATGAGTAATCCTTTGTAGCCGGAAAGACGCACAAATCCGGCAAGGGATTGTAGCATTAGTTTTGCATTATCTTTGTTGACAATTTTATTAACTTCAAATCGCTTCCGGTACATGGCCACGCTACCTTTTCCACTGAACCATTCGAGAATTTCACCTCTATTTTTTTCTTGAAGAGCTAGATCGGGAGAGTCAGGCAGAAAAGTTTCCCAGTATTTTTGAATCATCTTTTTAAAATCAATATCAATGCTCCTATCGAGAATCAGAGCTTCTCTAGCTTTAACGTAATCCTCGTAGGAAACTTCGTTACTAACTTCACGATTGCCTGTAGATAAATAAGCTAAAGATTCTTTTAAAACTTGCCCAAAGGGTGCTGCTTCAGTTTCAGTTAAGTAAGATGCCGTTGAAATATTCTGCAAAATAGAATAAAAAACGCTCTCAAACTTATTTAAAGCTGCTGCTTGATCCAACTGTACATTAGAGACTAGGCAGTTATTTTGAAAGGCGACTTCCCGAAGCAACCTAAAGAAATGGGTTTTTCCGGCTCCCCACGAACCGCTGAGAAAACGGATGAGTCCCTTTTCTTCTATGCCGCTTAAATGAAATTTTTTAATCCCTGCGATTAATTTTTCATTTCCTACGGAATATAAATCAACACCACGCTGGGGTGGAGTACCTTTGCGAAGTGACTCAACAACTTGAGTAGCAATGTGCTGTTCCATAATTACACCTTTTTAAAGAACATGAAACCGATATAGCGTTTTTGCTCTATGTGAAGAAGCATTCCTTGAGTAGTTTCTTTCGTCTGTTGTAATTCCAGACGGCAGCCATCAATCTCTATTGGCCCTTGCTCAACCAGCCGTGAAAGGTCGATGAGGAATTCATCTGTACGAAATCCACTTTCGTTCTTTCCGAGACGTTGCGTGATATTGCGAATAGGAATCGTTGCTCCATCTGATAGTTTATCTTTCTTTAGTATTGCCAAATATTGGGATAGGAGCTTTTTAAGAAACTTTTTGCCATCAAAAGTTCGCCCAAAAATCCTCTTGTGTTCTCGTTGTACAACCTCAACTATAGCTCCTATGTCAGCAGGGAATTCAACCATTTTTGATGATTCATAGTTAGACAAGCTTGCTGTTTTTTTCTGGTCATCTATATAAAGCTGAAAGAATCCTTTCTCAAACTTGTAGCGGGGATGACGACTGTCTTGATCTAACTGTAAGCTAGTCGCCTGACAAGCTTTTTCTAAATAGGCCGGAAACCGATGTGGCTTAAGCTCTTGGGCCCGCTCTTTGGCTACCCGATAAATATCATCCAGTAGGGAAACTTCCGAGGACTGATCAACCCTCATCTTCTCTATAAGGTGCTTGTGCTTATCCAATAAATCCAGGCAGTGCAGCGGCCACTGTTTGTGGAGGAACCGGTTAAGGTTGTCCCAGAGCTTGCAAAGGCGTTCTACTTCCTCAGCCTGCGCTTTGATGTCTTTTTCTCTCTGGGTGGTGGAGGCTGCTTGTTCTCTGGCTTGGTCTAAAATTTTTTCAGGGAAAGGATTTATTTCAACCATAGGTAAATTTTACAAAATAGAGGTGCAATATGCTGTATTATATAACTTGAGGTTAACTTTGACTAGGCAAAATTTCTTTAATTCTTTGCCGAAACAAACGCACAGCAGCACGCTGTCCGATTGTTCGGCTTTGTTCTATGAAACCGGGAATTTCAGCAACTGGTAAAAAGGGAAATGCTAAACTGCGATCGCACATTTCATATTTCCCATCTAAACGAGGGGATTGGAGGCTCTGCCTCGCGGGAATAAGGAGGCAGAGCCTCCGGATCTGCGTTCCTAGGCAGAGCCTAGAAACGAGGGGAATTACATCTCGCGTAGTTAATTAACTGTACAAACTAGCTACATATTCGCCGTAACCGTTATAGGGCAAAGTTGGGCGAGTTTCCCACGACCAACTGTTACCGGGACCGACTATCCGTTCGCTGGCCTGCGACCATCTGGGGTGCGGTTTGTCGGGTTCCACATTTGCTTCAAAGGCGTATTCGTTGGGGCCGATTGTATTCCAAAAAGTGGCGGGCTGTTGTTCGACAAATTCAATTTTTACAATAGACTTTGCGCCCTTAAAACCGTACTTCCAAGGAATCACTTGCCGCAGTGGCGCACCATTTTGCTTAGGTAGCCTTCGGCCATACAAGCCTGTGGCGAAAAATGCTAAATCGTTGGCCATTTCTTCAATTCGCAGACCTTCGGTATAAGGCCAAGGATAAAATTGCGACATCAAACCGGGGCCGGGAGTAATTTTGGGGTCGTAAAATGAGGTAAAGCGAACGAATTTAGCTTTCGATTGCGGTTCGACATCAGCCATCAGTAATTTCATGGGAAATCCGACCCAAGGAACTACCATCGCCCAGGCTTCTACACAGCGAAATCGATAAACTCGTTCTTCGATAGGAAATTTTTTGTAGAGGTCGTCAATATCATAAGTACGGGGATTTTTTACTAAACCGCCTACTTCTACCTTCCAGTTTTCTGTTGGCAAAGCTTGAGCGGCTTGCCAAATAGATTTTGTGCCGCCGTATTCGTAAAAATTGTTGTATTTTGTAGCTAAGGCTTCGTCGGTAATCGCTCGATCGACTTTCGCAAAGTCGGGATTCCGGCTCAATTCCGAATATGCTTGGGTTGAGCTTTGATCCAGAGCAGTTTTTGAGCTAGCATTGCTTTGGCAGCCGGTCAGCGGCAGCAGCGAAGCTGTCACGCCGGCGCCGATTAAATTTGTCATGAACCGGCGGCGGTTGAGAAAGGCTGTTTCTGGGGTAATTTGGGGTTCGAGAATTTCCCAAGGTTTGGGAACGCGAATTAACGGCATAAGTAATAGTTAAAAGTTAGTAGTTAGTTGGGAAAAAATTGCCTGAGTTTTAACCGGTTAGTCGATTTGAGATGGGAGATTTGAACTTTTAGATTAACTCCATAGAACAAAGAATCGCGGATATTTGGCAAGCTCTCGCGATTGATTTGGTGCGATCGCAATGCAAGTATTCGCAATGACAGTATAGCTTAATTCGGTAACAAGTGAGATATTGCACCATCCTAAAGAACAGGCTTTCCGGCCTGTTCCACAAAGAATGATTTTCTTGTGGGGAGTAGGGGTTGGGCAGGATATCCCGCCCGTATGCTCGACCTATTAAACCTCGCTCGCAGGAAAGTCAGCAATTATTTACGCGCGATCGACGGCAGCAATTGTGGCGAAAATCTGGGAAACAATTATGATCAAGCAAAGATTCCAATTAATTATTTAATTTGTCCACAGGAAGCGGCACGCACCGCCCCGCTTTCCTCCCCCATCAGCAATAATGTCGGACGGGGGTCTCCAGCGGAAAGACAAATGAGTTACTGCATCAATCCCCATTGCCAGAATCCCCAAAATCTCGATCGCGCGACAGTCTGCAAAAGTTGCGAGTCGAACTTGCTGCTAAAAGGCCGCTACCGAGTCTTTCACACCCTCGGTCAAAGTCTCACTTGCCGCACCTTCTTAGCCGTCGATGAAGACCAACCTTCGCAGCCCCGTTGCGTCATTCAACAGTTCTGCGCGCCCGCAGGCACAGCGGACGGTCAAAACCCCCTAAACCGGACATTTCGCGGATCAGCCTCAGTTCTCGACGAGTTGGGGAAACATCCGCAAATACCGAAACTGCTGGCATCTTTTGAACTCGAAGGCTGCCAGTATTTAGTGCAAGAATACATCGAAGGCCGCAATTTAGCCGCTCGGCTTTCAGAAAAAGGTGTTGTTAAAGAAATTCAAATTTGGTATCTGCTGAGCGAATTGTTGCCAGTCCTGCAATTTGTTCACGAAAATCAACTGATTCACGGAGATATCAAACCGTCGAATATTATTCACCGGAAAACTCCCCAAGCATCCCCAGCTTTGGCAGGGAAAGAGGATTTACATTCCGTGTCTCAGGAAAGTGCCTCTGGGCTAGTTTTAGTCGATTTCGGCGCGGCAATTCCGGCTAATAGCGGGCCGCTCAAAACCGAAACGGTGACAGGTTCTGCGGAATACGCGGCCCCGGAACAAATTAAAGGCAAAGCGATTAAGAGCAGCGATATCTACAGTTTGGGCGTCACTTGCATTCACTTGTTAACGGGAATGTCGCCCTTTGATTTGTTTGACATCAAAGCCGAAAGTTGGACTTGGAGACATTATTTGAAAGTACCAGTTTCGGCGCGACTCGGCCGCATTCTGGATAAAATGGTGCAGCGAGAACCATCAAAACGCTATCGATCGACCGAGGCCATTCTCACAGACATGAAATACGGCCCGGCACCGGTAGACGTGATTCTCAGCAAACCCAAGTGGACTTTGGCAATGTGGGGAGCAACTACGGTTGCCCTGCTTTCCGTAGTGCTGGGTGTTCGCTTGCCATCTCCTGCACCGCAGGCTTTCACTTCTGGTGAGCCTGCTTCTAGCATTCCCGAAATTCGGTTCAATCCGCCCCCGATGCAGAATTTCAGGGGTGAGGCATCGCCGTCAGGGCCTGCTGTACGGACTCTGGCGGATCAAGACAAAAACCCAATTTGGGCGGTAGCAGTTGCTCCCCAGGGCCGGGTGATAGTCAGCGCGAACAACGACGGCACAATTCACCTGCGACACAAGCGTCACGGCAAGCTGCTCAAGGTTTTAGCAGGACATTTGGGGCCGGTGTGGTCGGTGGCTGTCAGTCCCGACGGCAGGACGATCGCCAGCGGTGGCGTTGACGGTACGATTAAATTGTGGAGTTTCTATTCGGGCAAGTTAATTCGGACTTTGGACGGACACACAGACGGCGTGTTCTCGGTGGTTTTCAGTCCCGATAGCCAGGCCGTGGCCAGTGTCGGTAAGGACAAAACTTTGAAGTTGTGGCAAGTCGAAGGCGGGGCCGAGTTGGAAACTCTCAACGGGGTTTTTGACGAGGTGCAGTCGGTGGCTTTCAGTCCCGATCGAGAAACTTTGGCGATCGGCAGCAGCGACGGTAAGATCAGCCTGTGGAACTGGCAGACTGGGGAATTGAAAGACACTCTTTGGGGTCATTCCGAGGCGGTTTGGTCTCTGGCCATCAGTCCGGACGGTCAAACTCTCGCCAGCGGCAGTTGGGACAAGACGGTGAAGTTGTGGGATATCAGCGCAAATAATCAGTTCGGGCAGCCCAACGGTTCTCTGCTACGGACTTTGAGCGGCCATTCCGACAAGGTTAAGTCCTTGGCTTTCACTCCCGACGGAGACAAACTCGCCAGCGCCGATTTGAGCGGGACTATCAAGCTGTGGCGCATGAGTTCCGGCGAAATCGCGGGCACGCTGAAGGGTCATTCTACTTGGGTGGAATTGGCTTTTAATCCTCAAGACAAAACTCTGATCAGTGGCAGTTTTGACGACACGATTAAGGTGTGGCGGCTGTCTCCTTAATTTTTTCGATTTTCCGCGCGATCGAAGTTTAAGAGTCTCCAACCACAATCAAAGATTTTGGTTGGAGATTCTTAAACTCGGCGATTGAAATCGCTGCTATACAAACGAAGTCCACTTCAAGCGGACTAAAGTATACATTTAGGCAGTCCCGCCGTTAACGCGAATATTTTGTCCGGTAATCCACCGGGCTTGGTCGCTGCACAAAAAAGCCGTTACATCGGCAATATCTTCAACTTTTCCGAGTCTTCCCAAAGCAGTCATTTGGGTAAATCTTTGTATTTGTTCGGCGGTTTTGCCGATCGTGAAGAGTTCTGTATCTGTTGGGCCCGGAGAAATTACATTGACTGTAATTTGGCGATCGCCCAATTCCTTAGCCAGCGATCGAGTTAGCTGTTCCACCGCGCCTTTTGTCGCCACGTAAACCCCGTAAGTTGGCATCATTATCGCCGTTGTCGAACTGGAAAAATTAACAATTCTTCCTCCCTCCGCCATGCGTTTAGCAGCTTCTTGACAAGCAAAAAACGTGCCTTTGACGTTAATTGCAAAAAGATTATCAAACTCTGCTTCGGTAACTTCGGCTACAGGTTTGTAAAGAATTACTCCTGCATTATTGACTAAAATATCGACTTGTGAATAGGTTTCCTGAGTGCGATCGAACAAATTGCGAATTTCTGCGGTTTTGCTGACATCGGCTTGCACGGCTAATGCTTTGCCGCCTGCTGCTTCAATCGCTGACACAACATCTTTAGCCTGTTCTGCGCCTCTGGCGTAGTTGACGACAACTGATGCGCCTTCTTGGGATAATCGGAGGGCGATCGCGCGTCCTATTCCCCGCGATGCACCCGTCACAATTGCCACTTTTCCTGCTAGTGATGCCATGAGATTTCCTCTGCAATTAGCGTTGATGCTGGTTCAAAATAATCCTACTATTTTTTTCCGCATTCCGGTACAGAAACAAAATTAAAATCTCAAATAGTCAGAATATTTTTAGAAATCGCGGTTGTTAACTAACAGTTGTGGTAAAGTAGTGTCGGCTGTTAAAGTAAAATCTATGACCGCAAATTCCGAGTTAGCACAGCAGTATTTGTCAGCGGGCGATAGCCTTCAGAAATCAGGAAAGCTTGAGGAGGCGATCGCTCAATATCAAAAATTACTAGCCATTCAAGCGGATAGTGCGATCGCACTCAACAAGATCGCTGAAGTTTACTATGCTCAACAAAAATTTGCAGAGGCGATCGCATCCTGTTACCAAGCACTTCGCCAGCAACCCAATTTCGCCGTCGCCTACAAAACTATAGGCAATATCCTGCAAGCCCAAGGCAAAATAGACGCGGCGATTCGCGCCTACTCCAAGGCGATCGAATTCGACCCTAATTTTGTCGAAGCATATGTTAATTTGGGCAGTATGTTTTACAAACAAGGCCTGCTCGATGACGCGATAACTTACTATCAAAAATCTATTGCTCTTCAACCAGATTTAGCCGTCGCTTATTGGAATTTAGGCAAAAGTTTGGAAGATCAAGGGCGAATCAATGAAGGTTTATTTTATCAAAAAAAAGCTCTAAATTTACAGCCGGAGTTAGAAAATAGAAGCAATTTAGTAAAAAATAACACTTACTGAAGAGGAATGTTATAGTCAAAATAATTCAATCATTAACGATGCAAGCTGGAGCCACATGGAAATTAACCAGAATCCGCTCGAATTGCTAACGGCTAAAGTACAAGAAACTGTTGCCGATATCCAAAACTTAGGCAACCAAATTGATGCAAAATTTGATGAAAGTGCAACTGTATTAACGGCGTGGGTACAATCAGCGCCAAGTTCAATGGTTAGTGCCGGGGCGCTCGCCACTCAAGAAGCTTTTAAAATAGCACATAACATCCGTTTTGAGAACCTGCCAACTAATCTGCAATTCAAATTTGCTAGGGCTGGGGTGCGTGACGGAATGCGAAATGTTCAAGAAGCAGCAAAAGTATTTGAATCCATACCCGCCCAAATTCGAGCCCAAGGCCCAGAAGCAATTCGCAACTTCTGTCAAGATAAAGATTGGAGTCACATCCAAGCGCACGTCAATGGAGGCGGAAGCGAAGCTGCTAACGGGATTTTTGAATATTTTTGGGTGAATCGTGCTCGCGGTGGTGCAGACATGACTGCGGCAGAATTAGCAGTCGCTAAGCAAGTTTTAGCGGATGCAGCGTTTAAAGCAGCAGTGGCCGAAATCGTTGGGGCTGCAATGAAAGGGGCGATCGCAGCAGCAGTAATTGAGTTAATATTTTCTATCTTAGAAAACTCGCTATTGTGCGTGGAAGGCAAAATTACCCAGTCAGAGTTAGTCGAAAAAGTGACCACCGCCACCGCCAAAGCTGGCATTGCTGGTGGTGCAATTACCGCCATTCTCTTAACACTCTGTATGATATTTCCCCCAATTGCCGCGCTTTTAGGTGCCGCAGCGATGCCCTTGGCGGTTGCAGGTATTGGTTTTATGGGAATTCGCGCCTGGGAAATCTTTTGTCACGGCGATCGACTATTTGGTATTACTGAACAAGCACAAAAATTTCTGGGACTGACTGAAGCGACCATTTAAACAATTGACGGGTGACTAATGACTAATGACTAATGGCTAATGACTAATGACTAATGACTAATGACTAATGACTAATGACTAATGACTAATAACTGTTATGATACCCGAATCAAACCGTTTATGAAGCGCGGATTTAAGACTCTATTCATGATAGTTATTTATGTCCGCGCTTTTGGGTGGCGGTTGCTTGTAGCATCATTTTCAAATGATATCAATTCCGGTTATATCGGAATATTAAACCACAGAGGGCACAGAGGACACAGAGAAAGAGAAGAGAGAGAGATAATGATTCCGATGTCAACGGATTTGATATGATTGGGAAATATAAATAGTATGGATTCAATAGAAAAAACTCAAGATCAGCAGCATCCGCAATACAAGCGCGATCGAGCCAGTGTCAATACTTTATTAGCAGGAGAAGCAACCGACTACAATTTATCGGAATTAGCAAGATTGATAATTCGCTACCGAGGCTTTCCCGGCGCTAGAGATATTCAATCAGACTTAAAAAAAGTCCTGCACAAATGGAATCATACCGAAGAAACTCTTTATGAACAAACCCGTAAAATTCACGCTACAGGTGAGGTTTACAGGCGACAAAAAAGCGATCAAGAAGATTGGCTTTAATCTCAAATATACCTTAAATACCTCCTTTATCTCTTACGTGAGAAAGGCTATCTTACCAAAGCTTAGAAGTGAACTAGCGATCGAAATTAATGAGTAATTTTAGGCCTCGGAGCCGGTGCACCTCGCAGCATTCCTTCTGTACTGAGGTCTTCATCAATTTCTTCCCAGTGAATGCCATAGCCTCCTCCACATACTTCCCATTTTTCCCTTTGATCTGGCGTTGCATGAAACAATCTTGGATACCAAATTAAAGGCACGGTAATGATTCGTCCATCCATCAAATCAACACTAATGGTTTCTTCTGTAAAATGAATGTGCTTAACTCTCTCGTCCGCTCGAATCGCCAAAATACCCATACCAAGCCTCCAATAGCGTTTGTTTATTTTCTTGTACTACCGACTGTATTTTACGAAGTTCTTTAGCACTAAAACCAAGGTTGTTTCCTAAACTGACTGGCTCCAACCAAAATTTAACCGATTATTTGTCTCTGTCAATATGAACATGAGGTGGTTCATTTGGTTCATGGCTGTAAAAGTAAAGTCGGTAAGGGCCTATTCGTAAAATAGTTGGCATAATTCCCGGTTATACAATATTTCAATGCCAATATCTGTATTTGGTCTTCTTATATTCTTCTTCCATGACACGGGTGGTTTGACATACTCCCGGGCCTTCAGGCGAGGGGATTCTAAGCTCAAACAGCAATTGCAGGCATAGCCTGTCTAACATCACCTAACTTAACGGTTGATGCCCCAACCGCACAAATAATTTTAGCTGCATTCTCGTCTCTATCATTCACCTTTTGACAGGACGGACAGCGCCATTCACGAACTGACAGATCCAACTTTTTCAGAACGTGTCCACAATGGGAACAAGTCTTACTAGATGGATACCAACGATCAATGAAAACTACTTGTTTTCCTTTCTTCTTGGCAACCCATTCGAGAATTTGGAGAAATTCGCCGAATGCCAGGTCTGAGATTTTACGTCCCCAAAGTCGTTGCATTCCTTTTAGATTCAACGTCTCAAAGCACAGCACGTCGAACTTATCAGTTAGTTCGTGAGCCAATTTCCAGAACCAATCAGAGCGACGATTCACTACGGCTTCATGTTTGCGAACTAGATTAAGTCTTGCTCTTTCTCGGTTCGCTGAGCCTTTCCGTTTTTGGGAATGCTGACGATTTGCTTTCTTAATAGCGCTGAGGGACTGTTTCAGAAATTGCGGTGATTCGATTTTTGTTCCATCTGAGCAGGTGAGAAACGTTTTCAAGCCGAAATCAAAGCCAGCGATTTTACTCGTCTCGACTTTGGTTTCAGGCTCTCCAACGCTGTCAACGACCACAACCATGAACAACTCTCCTAATGTCGTGCGTTTAATGGTTAACGTCTTAACCTTCCCTTCTATCTCTCTGGAATTCCAATACTGATAAACGCGATTCCCAATCTTAATTCGATTGCCGCCTAATAATTTGTAGCCAGCTTGCTTGAGAGTGAACGATTTGTATCTGCGAACTTTCTTGAATCCGGGAGGTCTAACTCCTTTCTTGTGATGCTTAAAAAACAGTTGGTAGGCGATCGAGATTCGTTGGCAGATATCCTGCACAGCTTGAGAGCCGACCGTTTGCCAGAACGCTTTACGCTTTCTGTGTTTGGCAATATGCGATTGAAGTTTTGCACAATTCAAATGCTTTCCCCACATCCGGTAGTACCGTTTATGGAGTGCAATGCAATGGTTATAAATCACCCCCGCAGCATTGATACTTCGCTTGAGGTGTTTATTCCGCTTGCTTTGATATAGCTTGAACTTCAATGTTTTCATGCTAACTATGATAACATAATAGGTAGCAAGTGGGTAGCCAAATGGTCAGAGAAAGATTAAGTATTCGCATTGCCGTGAGTCGGCTAGAGAAGTTGCGGAGAATTGCCAAACAGAAAGAAAAAACAATGACCCAACTTGTAGAGGACTGGATTGATAAGCTTAAAGAGGAAAAGCCGTCCTAAAAGGACGGGGCTTTAGACCCCATTCTTCGGTAAAATCAACTTCCAGGAAGAGCCTGGAAGCAACAGTCAACAGTCAACAGTCAACAGTCAACAGTCAACAGTTAACTGTCAACTGTCAACTGTTAACTATCTTCAAACCATCTCTGGCGAAACTTGCATTGCCGGCTGCGGCTGGAACTGGAACAGCGAATAAACCACATTGCGGCGGATATCCGTCATCATGTCCAAAAACAGCTCGTAACCTTCAGTTTTGTACTCGATCAGCGGGTCTTTCTGCCCGTAACCGCGCAGCCCTACAGACTCGCGCAAAGCATCCATTTGCTGCAAGTGTTCCCGCCACAAAGTATCAATTTGCTGCAAAATAAAGAATCGTTCCGCATCTCGCATTAATTCAGCTCGGATTGCATTAACTTCCGCTTCTTTAATGTCGTAAGCATTGCGGACTTGTTCGTGCAGGAATGTTTTAATTTCCTCAACGGACAAATCTTCTAGCTGATCCGGCGTCATGTCAGCGAGCAGATAAACAAATTCCTTCACCTTGCTCACAAGTTTGTCGAGTTCCCATTCTTCCGAAGGTAAATCGGGATTGATGTATGCTCCCACGATGTCATCCATCGTCTGTTCGGCATATCTAATTACCTGTTCTTTCGAGTCCAAACCTTCCAAGACTCGGCGACGTTCCGCATAGATTGCTCGACGCTGATTGTTCATCACTTCGTCGTATTCAAATACCTGCTTGCGGATATCGTAATAGTAGGTTTCGACTTTTTTCTGAGCGCCTTCGAGGGAACGAGTCAGCATTCCAGATTCGATCGGCATATCTTCCTCAACACCGAAAGCCTTCATCAAACCGGCCACCCGTTCGCCGCCGAAAATCCTGAGCAAATTGTCTTCCAAACTCAAGAAAAACCGCGTAGAACCAGGGTCTCCTTGGCGTCCCGCCCGGCCGCGCAACTGATTGTCGATCCGGCGCGATTCGTGGCGTTCAGTACCGATGACGTGCAAGCCTCCCAACTGCACGACTTCATCGTGTTCGGTGCTGGTAAAAGCATCGTACTCCCTGCGAGTTAAATTGTAAGCTTCCCGCAATTTTTGAATTACCGGGTCTTTTGTCGGCGCTTTTTCCGAAGCTATAGCCACGATATCATCGGCTTGCAATTCCGTGAGCGATCGCGCGCCGTACTCCTTCACCGCCAATTCCACGGCCGCCACGAGCATTTGTTTGGCATTGTTCGATAGTTCCGTCGGGAAAATCTGCGCCGAAGCTTTCCAAGACTTTACCTTTTTCTTAGTCGGATCAAAACCTTGAGGTGCGGGGCGGGCATTAATACCAGGCACTTGCACCAACGAAAACCCCTCGTCATCTTCGGGTTGCACGATCCGGGGCATAAAATACTCCCGCAACTTCAGGCGCGCCATGTACTCAGAATTACCGCCCAAAATAATATCAGTACCGCGTCCCGCCATGTTTGTCGCGATCGTCACAGCGCCTTTGCGTCCGGCTTGAGCGATAATTTCTGATTCCCGCTCCACATTTTCCGGTTTAGCATTAAGCAAATTGTGAGGAATTTTCCTCTCCAGCAGCAGCCGCGACAGCAACTCCGACTTTTCTACGCTTGTCGTGCCCACCAGCACCGGCCGACCCACCTCGTGCATTTCCGCGCATTCTTGGGCGATGGCATTCCACTTCCCAGCCTCCGCCTTGTAAACCATATCCGAAAGGTCTGTGCGGCTGGTAATGCGGTTAGTGGGAATCAGCGTCACTTCCAGTTTGTAAATCTTCTCAAACTCGGTCTCTTCAGTTTTTGCCGTCCCAGTCATCCCCGACAGCTTCGGATAAAGCAAAAAGAAATTCTGATAGGTAATCGTCGCCAGCGTCTGAGTTTCCGGCTGAATTTCCGCCCGTTCCTTGGCTTCGATCGCCTGGTGCAAACCGTCACTCCAGCGCCGTCCCGGCATCACCCGGCCGGTAAACTCATCCACAATCACGACTTCGCGATCGGGAGTGACGATATAGTTAATATCCTTAATAAACAATTCCTTCGCCTTAATCGCATTAAAAATGTAATGCGCCCAAGGGTCAGCCGGGTCGTACAAATCCGTAACACCCAACAACCGCTCAGCTTCACCAAAGCCTTCATCGGTCAATAGCACATTCCGAGCCTTTTCGTCAACCTCGTAATGTTCTTCATTTTCCTTTCTCAGAGCAGCAGCTACCTCAGCCGCCCGTATATACTTCTCGCTGGGGCGTTCCACCTGGCCGGAAATAATTAAAGGCGTGCGTGCTTCATCAATCAGCACCGAGTCAACCTCGTCAATCACGCAGAAATTAAAAGGACGCTGCACTACATCTTCCATGACAGTAGCCATGTTGTCGCGCAAATAATCAAAGCCGACTTCGCTGTTAGTGGCGTAGGTAATATCGCAGCTATAATTTTTCTTGCGTTCCACCTGATCCATGCCCTGCTGAATCAGTCCCACAGTCAATCCCAGGAAGCGGTGCACCTGTCCCATCCATTCCGCGTCCCGTCTTGCGAGATAATCGTTGACGGTGATGATGTGTACGCCTTTACCGTTGAGGGCGTTGAGGTAAGCCGGCAGCGTCGCCACCAGAGTTTTGCCTTCACCGGTTTTCATTTCGGCAATTTGGCCTTTGTGCAGGATAATGCCCCCGAGGAGTTGGACATCAAAGTGGCGCATTCCTAAAACCCGTTGTCCCGCTTCCCGCACCACTGCAAAAGCCTCGGGCAAGATTTCGTCTAGGATCTCTTTCTCTTCGTTGAGAGATCTCGCTTTTGCCAGACGTTCTTGAAACTCCGCCGTTTTGCCTCTGAGGTCGTCGTCTGAGAGTGCGCGGAAGTCTTCTTCCAAAATATTGATATCAGCTACCCAAGGCTGAAATTTTCTAAGTTTGCGCGCGTTGGGATCGCCTAGCAGATTTTTAAACATGGCAGGAGAGGCAGATTTTTAATAATTTAGCTATTAGCTTTCAGGGTTACGGGCTGTAGTGTTAGCCACAACATATACCCTCCCCGATTGTAGCAACCATTGACCCTCATCGGCCGTGGCTGCGGTCGATCGCTCGATTTTGGATTTGAGATTTTAGATTTTAGATTGAAGTTGGTGAAGGTGGGTAGCGATCGCCACTGAGGTATATATGCTTATTGACAATTCCAGGGCGTAACAGGCAAGATGCCTGTTCGACAAGAGATTAATGTTTTTGTAGGATTAATTTCCGCAACAGGCAAGATGCCTGTTCCACAAGAGATTAATGTTTTTGTGGGATTAATTTTAGCAACAGGCAAGATGCCTGTTCCACAAGAGATTAATGTTTTTGTGGGGAGTAGGGGTTGGGCATCTTGCCCGCCCCGATCGCCCTTATGGAAAATGCTGTCACATCTCAGGTCAGATAAACCCTAGTTTTAAACAGGCCTGGGCACTTCGTAAGTCAAAAAGTCATAGGCCATTTTCGTATTCGGAAAAATTGCCTGCGCTTCCTTGAGCAAATCATCCAGGACGATCGCATTCCCCGGAGCGTAACGCGGGCTAAAATGCGTCATAATTAGCTGTTTCGCCCCAGCGATCAAAGCCACTTGAGCCGCCATTGTCGAAGTTGAATGGAGGCGATCGAAAGCCATTTGAGCATCTTGATGAGCAAAAGTAGCTTCATGCACCAACAAATCAGCATCCTTCGCCAATTCCACCGCCCCGTCACAAAAAACCGTGTCAGTACAGTAAACAAACTTGCGCCCCACTTGATCCGGGCCACAAAAATCAGTACCTTTAAACTGTCGCCCGTCCTCTAACTTTACCGTCTTTCCTTGTTTTAACTCGCCGTAAATTGGCCCGGAAGGAATGCCCGCTGCCTTCGCTTTTTCTACATCAAAATGTCCCGCACGATCTTTCTCAGTTACTCGATAACCAAAAGCAGTAACTCGGTGCTTCAAAGGGCCACAACTAACAATATATTCGTCATCTTCATAGATAACTCCCTCGTGAATTTTGTGTACCTTAACCGGGTAAGAAAAATGAGTTTGAGAATAGCGAACACCAGCTTGCAAATATTCTTCAAGTCCCGGAGGCCCGTAAAGATCGATGCGCTTGACATTCCCCGCCAAACCGCAGCTAGCCAGCAAACCCATTAAGCCGAAAATATGGTCGCCGTGCAGGTGAGTGATGAAAATGCGGCTCAGTTGGCTGACTTTGAGATCGCTGCGGAGAAACTGGTGCTGAGTTCCTTCGCCGCAGTCAAACAGCCAGAGTTCCGCTCGCTGGGGCAACCGGAGGGCGATGCTGGAAACGTTGCGTGATCGCGTGGGTACGCCGGAGCTAGTTCCGAGAAATGTAATCTGCAAGAGTCAAATCACCTCAATTAAGTCTTAAAAAATATGTTACATATATCCAGAGTGCGGCTGCTCCGACATACAGGAAATAGTCGCAGCCAGGAACCGGGATAAATCGCTGTTCCTGCGAACATCTAGTTGCTAAAATCATTTTCGACAAGCGCACAGAGCGATCAACCCAATTCTAACGTTTTCTTTCTTCCGTTCCCCTTCCTTTTTCCCTTGCCTTGCCTTCCCTTAAAAATTCTTAAACTCATACAGCACAGGAGGAAAATTTTCAAATGCAGTCAGGAGTATTTTTTGGTTCCGTTTTTTCGACATTAAAAAAACGCTACTTTTGGATTTCGCTGTTGTTTTGGCTGGTAATGGTAGCCCCAGCACAGGCCGCGCTGATCTTGCGAGTTGCGGTACAAGACGGGGCAAGTCAGATAAAAATCGGCAGTTCTACAAAGGCTGCAATCCGCGACGGTAGCGGGCGCAATTTGGGCGAACTGCCGGCAAACAGTTCTCAGTCAGCTCAATTTCGATCGGGAACAGTGGCAATTGGTCGCTGGGCCGCCAACCAAGTTTGGATCGAGCCGACGGGGAACGGTTATGTCTGGATTGGCGATCGTTGGTATCGGGGACGCACGCTTCTAGTTCCCCAAAAAGGAGGCTTGACTGCCATCAACTACGTCAATATCGAACAATATCTCTACAGCGTTCTCGGCGCCGAGATGAGTGGCAATTGGCCTCAAGAGGCTTTGAAAGCCCAAGCAGTCGCCGCCCGTTCCTACGCTATCCACCAGCGCCTCAAAAGCGAAACCGACCTTTACGACGTGGACAGCACTCAGTATTCCCAAGTTTACAAAGGACTGCAAACAGAATCTTCTGGCACTTATTCCGCAGTCGATGCAACCGCCGGTCAAGTTCTGGCCTACAACGGTCAGATTATTTTAGCCGCTTTCCACTCTGCCTCTGGGGGACATACTGAAAATGTCGAGGATGTTTGGACGGAACCTCTGCCTTACCTGCGTGCTGTTCCTGACTTCGACCAAGGGGCCCCGGTTTACCAATGGAAAGAAAATTTTTCCCGGGCTCAAATCAGCAATAGGATTTCTGGCGTGGGTAATGTGATCTCGATGAAGCCAGAACGCACTACCGCTCACGGCAGCGTTTTGAAGATGAAAGTAGTTGGAGATGGCGGTTCTAGGGTCATGACTGGCGCAGATTTACGCCGGGTTCTAAATTTGAGGAGTACCCGGTTTACCGTGATTCCTCAGTATGGGGGCGGTGGGAACCCAAGGAACAGCGGCCAAGCTCCTACCGGTTTTCAAGTTGCTGGCAAAGGTTTCGGTCACGCTGTAGGAATGAGTCAGTGGGGGGCCTACAATTTGGCCAGACAGGGATACGGCTACCAGCAGATTTTGTTGCACTATTACCGAGGTGCTACTTTGGCTAGAATTGCAGTCCAGTAACTGCTGGGAAGGGGGAAGAAGGAAGAAGTTCGGCAACGGATTATGTAACGGATGTAACGGATATAACGGATGTCAGTCCGAGGGAAGAAGGAAGAAGGAAGAAGGAAGAACGGAAAAACAACTATTGCTGTATCTCTGACTTCCGTGTCCTGAATACAAGGAATTGGGAACTTGTACGGCCCTTCGACTACGCTCAGGAACCGCGTAGTGGCAGGTCAGGAACCGCGTAGCCGAAGTATGGGAAATTGGCAATGACTAATGACTAATGACTAATGACTAATGACTAATGACTAATGACTAATGACTAATGACTACTGACTAATGACTAATGACTAATGACTAATGACTAATGACTAATGACTACTGACTACACTACTTTTTTAAGATTAAATGCAGCTTCTGTGAGTTGTTGAGTACCGATTTTAACTTGATTAATGCCGCTGACTGTTTGAGACGCAGATTCCTTCATAGAACTCATGGCATCACCTACTTGCTGAATTGCGCTCGCCTGCTGTTTAACATTAAATGAAATTTGCTGGTTGCTAGCAAACACCAGATTGCAAGCTTCCCTCACACCCGTAAAAGCTTCGGCCGTATCTTGTGCTGTTTTCACCCCTTCTGCAACCGTTTTGCGACTATCTTCAGTTGCTTTCACCGTAGAGTCGATCGCGCCCTTAATTTCTGGAACAATACCATTAATCTTTTGTGCTGCTTGTTGGCTTTCATCTGCTAACTTACGAATTTCGCTTGCTACCACCGCAAAACCTTTACCGTACTCACCGGCTCTGACTGCTTCAACAGCAGCGTTGAGAGCCAGCATATTAGTTTGGCTGGCTAAATCGCTAACCAAACTTGCGAGAGTCGATATATTGCCAATCTGACTCGTGCTGTCGTCGAGTCGATGATTTTGCTTAGAAATTGCCACCACAGCTTCTCTAAGATTCAGCATTTGATTGAGAGTTTGATCTACCTTTTTAGTACCTTCTTCGGCGAGATTTAAAGCTTGGCGAGCGGCAGCGGCAACAGACTCAGCTTGCTCGGCTGTTTGCTGAGAAGATCTGCCCAAATTTTCTAGAGTTATAGTTGTTTGATTGACAGAGACAAATTGCCGATCTGCTATTTGCTCTTGCCGATTCATATTAGATTCTATTTGCAGTGAAAATGACGATATTTGGTAAATCAACCCCCGAATGAGAGCAACAATCTGTTGCAAAAAAAACCAGCCAAATCCCAGCACCACAGCCAGGGAAACAATAGCAATAAACGCTGCTATTTTCTGAAGAGAATCAATAGAAGAAAATAGCAACCTTTTGGGTGAAGTATCCACAATTACTAAAAATTTATTTTTATTTTCCTGGCTGGGAAAAACTGTATTATAGCTAATCACTAGATCCGTCTTGTCAATATTTCCCTTGCCACCTGAGAGTATTTTAGCAACAATGTCTCCTGAATAATCATTTTTGACATTTTCCTTAGTTTTGAGTTCCAATCCCCATGCTTTTTGAGGATTGGGATGAGCCAGATAATACCCATCTTGATTTAAGATAAAAGATTGGTCTGATAGTTCAGGATTAAAATTTTTAACCATATCGAGCAAAGTGCTACCCAGAGCATTCGTAATGACAAAGCCTTGTCTTTGTCCTTTGGCATTAAAAATTGGAGTGGCGTAGCGAATGGTTGGCTTGTAAGGAATTTCTATTTTCCCCCTTTCCTCATTCAGATTTAAGGAAGACACATAGACTTCTCCTGATTTTAGCTTCATAGTTGCCGAAAAGTAATCTGCGTCTGCTTTATTTTGTAGTTGAGAATCTGGAATAACTTGGAGATTTGTGCCGTCAGAATCTACGCGCACGATCTCCTTACCGCTGTTATCTATGTAACGCAATTGCATATAATAGGGCTTGGCTTCCATCAACGATAAAAATGTGAGTTGCATTCGATAAACCCAATCTTTATAAGTTGAATTAGTTTGTTTGTCTACTCCCTTTCCTTCTCTAGCTCTAATCATTCCCTGAACTGGGGGAGTTTTGCGGAGAAACAAAATATCGGCTCTCAGATTGTCAAATTGGTTAATCATTTGATTGGCGGTGGAATTAACACTGTCACTAAGGGTTATTAATGCTAAATTTTGTAGTGCTTCTGTTGAAGAAGAAATTCCATACCAACCAACCAGAGATACTGGAATCAAGGTACTTAAAATTAGGAGTAGGAGCAGTCGGTGCTGCATTTTTTGGAAAAATTTGTTCATCATTGGTTACGGAGGATTGGTTACTGGGAACTTGTACGCTCGCATAGTCTAAGTATAGGGAATTGGGAACTTGTACGCTCGCGTAGCCGAAATATAGGGAATTGGAAAATTGTACGCTCGCGTAGCCTAAGTATAGGGAATTGGGAATTGGTACTAAAGAAAAAATAACAACTCCCAAATAATAACTCACAAATCACAACTAACTACACTGCTGATTTGAGATTAGGTTCTGATTTGCCCAGAAACAAGTTATTACTCCCGTTAATATCGCTGGAATTGTAGCGATGCCGATCGCCAAAGCAATTGATTTAATTTTTAAGGATATATTGGGCCTTTTTTGGGAACTACTCATAATTCATCGATCTCCTACAAAACTGCTTTCAAATCTAAGGCTGCTTCATTCAATTTTTGAGTGCCGACTTTAGTTTGACTGATACCGCAAGCGGTTTGGGCTGCCGCTTGATTGAGGGAGTTCATAGCTTGCACTACCTGTTCGATCGCGATCGCTTGCTGTTTGGCATTCAGAGAAATTTGCTGAGAGCTCAAAACCACATTGTTAATGGCATTGGCAACTCCTGCAAATGCCACTGCGGTTTCTGAGGCAATATTCACGCCGGATTCCACTGTTTTAGTTCCTTCGTCTGTCACCATTACAGTTGAGTTAATCGCCCTTTGAATATCAGCAACTAATAGATTAATTTGCGCTCCAGATTTTTTACTGCGATCGGCAAGTTTGCGAATTTCTGACGCCACCACGCCAAACCCCTTGCCATGTTCCCCCGCCCGCACGGCTTCCACAGCAGCATTGAGTGCTAACATATTAGTCTGATTTGCCAAATCGCTAACTACAGTTGAGATATTACCAATGTGATCTGTTTGTTCGCTCAACTCTATAATTTGTCCTTGGATATCCTGAACTTTAGTTTTGAGAGTTGCCATTGCTTCTAAAGTTTGTTCTACAGCTTTTGTGCCACCTCCAGCTAAATTCAAAGCTTGCATTGCTTGAACCACGGCTGTTTCTATCTGCTGTGAGGTAGCCCTGGAAGATGCTCCCAATTCGTCCATTGTAGTAGTAGTTTCATTTACTGAAGCAGCTTGCTGACTTGCCATGCGTTCCTGTTCTTCCACGGTGGCTGCAATCTCAGTGGAAGAAGTGGCGATCGAGCTAATTGCCCGATCGATAGTTTGGGCAATTCCTGACGAAATCAACCCAGCTATAATAGTACCTAACACCAATAAAAGTACGGAAGCAAATACCACAGCCCAGAGCAAGAAAACTAAAGATTCCTTAGTTTTTGCGGTGGCTTGCTTAATCGCATTGACTTCAATGTCGCGAAATTGCTTATTCACTTCCACAAATTCATTCACAAATTTTGTCTGTTTTCCGGTGTTAAATATAGCCACGGCTTCCGCCCTCTTATTTTGTTGTAAAAAAACCATCATTTCGTTAGAACTCTCATAATATTGGTTGCAGAGTTGTAGCATCTTCTCTAAACGTTCTTTTTGTTCAGGATTTTGGATCATTGACTCAACACTATTAGCCGACTGGCGAGCTAATTCTAAACCTGTTTGAAAATCATTTAAAAAGTCAGTGTTTTTATTATTAATTAAATACCCGCGCAACCCCCGTACCATTTGCTCGGCACCTGCAGACATATTATTTGTGTGTCTGATCACATTTTCGATCCTTTCTACTTCTTGAAAATTACTCAATACCTGATTAGTGGTTGTATAAACTAGCACGGGAAAACCCAAGTATATAGTTGCTGGCGCTACATATGCAAGCAGCATTCTCTTTCTAATATTGAATTTTATTAAGTTAGCAAACATATTTTTCTCCTTAATTTTAGTCCAATATGGCTTGAAAAGCGAGGGGATTTGGTATAGCGTATGTTGAAGGAAGAAGGAAGAAGCCGCTTCGGCTCGCTTCCCTTTGACTACGCTCAGGGGAGGCGAAGCCGATCGCCATTCGGTTACGATCAGGGCGCGATCGGCCCCCTGAGCCTAGTCGAATGGCAAGTTAAAAAGAAGGAAGAAGCAATAAAATCAATGATTTGGGCCATAAACAACTTCCTCACCGTATTGGCGGTTGCTATATAGCAAGTCTAAATCATTTATGCAGATTGGTAGGGTTAGTGGCAAGAGTGCCTACCCCGATCCGCTTAAGCACGGGGGGAGTGGACATACCTTAATTTTACAACTCATTTAGACGCACTATAGAAGATAAAATCTGCTAGCATCGTCGTGGTAAAGTCGAGTCAAGTCGTCTCCATATGTATCTTCCATATATCAGCGCAATTTGCACCTTTTCGACTCACTGTCAATCGTTCAGTCTCAACCGTGAAACGTCAACAATCATCGCGATCGTGCAACCGAAATTGATATAATTGAGATAACTTGTTGATTCAAACCTCCTCATCAACAACAAGTCCTCCTTTGCTCAGGAGTTTGGGCAAGTTCAGAATAGCCATCATTTTTTCCCCGTAAAGAGCTGTCCCCCTTAGATATTCGCGGTTGGCAGAATACAGTGCAGTCGGAACAGCCGCAATTTCCGACACATTTAAGTATATAATATCTAATATTTCGTCAACAACTATACCAGTGACTAAATCCCCAACTTCAACAACGATCGCCTTAGAGAGATAATTGGCAGAGTCCGACATATTTAAAGACATATTTAAAACACTGCGAATATCAATTAGCGTCACAATTTCTCCCCGTAAATTTATATTTCCCACTATGCGATCTGGAGTGCAAGGAACAGGAGTTACTTGACCAATGTCAGTAAATTCGCGCACTAAATCTAAAGGAATACCCAAGTATTCGCCATTCAAAGCAAACACTGCCAAAGACATATTAAGTGCAGCACCATTTTCCCCCTCGCCTTGCCGCCTTAAATTATTAGCCCGCAATTTAAAAATTGCCTTTTCTTCCGGCGTAGCCTGCGGGCAAAAAACGTCCCGCTTGCTCAGAATTTTAGGAGTTTCGCCTAACCATTTTCCATTTATTTGCCACTTTAAATTTTTCGTCTCTGCCTCACCTGCTGTTTCTTCACTACCTGCACTGCTTGGAGAAAGAGGCCAGCTTTCCTCTGACTTTTTGGGAGAATATCTAATTAAGGAATCGAGATTCAGCAGCATGATAATATCCGCTTCGCAGCGGGCCAATCCCGCTACAAAATGATGAGAGGCTTCTGAATTATCTCGCCCGTAAGATAGCTGCGGAGTGATGGCATCTTCTGAGATTTCCTTAACTTCGCGAACTTGATTGACAATTATACCGAGTTTCGATTCTTGCCACTCTAGGACGATCGTACTATCTGTCACAGCATACTCTTGCCAAACGTATCCAAAACGAAGATTCAGATCCATCACGGGCAGAATTTCGCCCCGAAGGTCGATCGCCCCAACAATATCTTGAGGTGCTTCTGCAATTGCTGTCAACTCCGGCAGAAAGAAAATTTCCCGAACGTAACAGGCTTCTATACCGCAGAGAAAACCGTTCTGTTCAAAAATAAGATACGGTTTAGTTTCCATATTTTAATGTACAGTTTCTTTACTGTATAATTTTAACAATTTTTTTTTAACATTCATCAGCACTTGATTAGCTGTCATTTTTCCCTGTGAATCTATGGGAGTATTTGGCGGTAGTGCTTTCAGGATTTCACAAGATGAATTGTACATTTTAATAGCTCTTTTTACTTGACCTTCTTTATTGTATATATTTCCTAGTTCTATATAAGCTGAAACAAAAGAGGGACACATATAAATAGTCCTCTTTAATAAATTCTTTGCTGTTTCCAATTGCCCCTGTTCTTCAGCAATGTGAGCTTGTAAATAATCAGTAAATACTGAGCCCGGATCGACTTTTCTAGCTCGATTACAGTATTCTATTGCCTGAGAATAATTGCCGGAATTTGCCTGAACTTGAGCCATCAAATAATAAGCCTCAAAATTATGTCCCTGCAAGTCTATTGCCTCTTGTGCCTTGTTGAGCGCCTCAGCATAATTTTTATTCTTAAATGATTTTTTAGCCTCTAAAATTAGCATTTGAGGCGTTTTATTTTGAGTATTTTCTGCTATTATTTTTTCTGTAACTGAAACGGCATTGTTCGGCAAGCCCTCCTCCAGATAGGGAGATGGCAGCATCTTCCCCAGCGGATTACTTATTTTTAATACGGGCGGCATCTCTATCTCTGTAAAATTGCTGTTAGTAGTAAAACTAGGTGGCATAGTTTCCCATGTTAGCAACTCACCACTATCATCGCCCATAGTATCTGCTTTCGGGAATTCCCGAAATGCCGAGTTGGCTTCCCTTACCGTTGCAACCCTAGACTCTATTTGACCGCCTTCCTCCGGTACTGCATCCCGACGCTGATACACCACCGACTCCGGAAAAATCTTGGGTTCAAACTCGTTCATAATTTGACCGTAAACTTCAGCGTGACCGGTCATTAAATATCCTCCAGGTCTCAGGGTATTGGAAAATTTTTTCAGTACCAGTGAAATATACTTATGTTCAAAATACACAAAAACGTTTCTACACAAAATTAAGTCTATGTTATAAAGATTTTGGTAAATATTAGGAAACTCATCTGTGATTAAATTTACACAGCTAAAGTTTACACTTTGGCGCAATTCTAGATTAATTTCCCAATCATTTTCCCTCGGATGAAAATATTGCTTTTGTATCTGCGGTTCAACCAAGCGAAACGACCAATGACTGTAAACTCCCTGGGGCGCTTTTTTGATTACTTTTTCATTGATATCTGTACCTAAAATTAATATTTTCCATTGATCCCAATCGGGAATCAACTGTTTTAAAACAATAGCTAAAGAATAAGGTTCTTCACCGGTGGAGCACCCCGCACTCCAGATTCGCAGCGTCGGCTGCATTCCCAAGGTCTTGTGCAAGTTTCTTTTCTGCTCTATCAATTCAGGAAAAATTACTCTATTTAACAGAGAAAACTGTCCTTTATCTCGCATAAAATAACTTTCAATTGTTGTTAATAGTAATACTAATTCTGTCCATTCGTTTTTACTTTCCAAAGTTTGGGCAGTTAAAAGTTTATAATATTTTTCGGGTTCGGCAATTTTTTTGGCTCTCATCCGAGTCAAAATTTTGTGAGACAAAGCCGAACGATCTTGCGACCGTATTCGCAAACCAATCTGAGTAGTAATTAAGTTAATAAATAGCTGAATTATTGAATCATTCATGTCAACTGAGGTAGATTCATTTAATAATTTGGGAAGTGGCAACTTTTACTGAGCTGGTGCTGAGTTTGTGCTGAGCATAGCTGCTAGCCTGCGGCTCGTCGGTTCGCGAAGCCGAAGGGAAGTGGGTAGCCGAACTATTGGGAATTGGGGAACTTGTAAGCTCGTGTAGTCGAAGTATTGGTAATTGGAAATTGGGGAATTTGGAATTATAAATTGAGAATTTAGCCGATCGCCTTAACAAGAACAGTATCACACAACATCATATCAGAAAGTGGTCAGCTACTTAAAGGAAAAAGGCAAAAGGTAAAAGACAGAAGCCAGGAAAAAATTCTGCCTTCTGCCTTCTACCTTCTGCCTTCACAGGCATCAACCTCCCACTTTAAGCTGGATATATCCGCAGGCGGCGATTGGGTTCTTCCCCAAAACTGTGGGATTTCAGGTGATAGTGTTCCACAAGTTCGTGCTGCATTTTGCGGACGTTGGGAGAACGGGGCAGGAGTTCCACCGGCTGTCCCTTCGGAATGACAATTTGCTCCACTGCTAAGCGCGTTTCTTCGAGAGCTTCGAGCTCGTCAGAAGAACCGCTGCGGGCGAATAAAGCGAGGTCGGCCACTTCCGGGGTACCTGGGTCATCCATGTCCAACAGGCGCCGCAAAGCTCTCGCTACGTGGGGAATAGTGGCGGCCTTAATTGTGTGCAGGGGAACTTGGCGAGTTTTGGCCAAGTGCCTCAATTTCGACTGGTTCCGAACGTTCGATCGCAAAGCCAAAACCACGTCAGCACTCTCAATATCCTTCGTCAGCAGCACCGGCAGATTCAGCGTCGAAATCACCTGTTCGAGCTGGTGTCGAGGTATGCCGTAAGGATAAACGTGGAGGGGCAAATCTTCGCCGTTAGGGCCGACATTATGGGAATAGCGTCCGGGGGTGGGTACTGGTTCGACGGACAGGGATTCTTCGAGCAGTTGCTCGAAATACCGAGTCTCAGAAACCGGCGCGCTTTTAGCAGCGAAGTTCTCGCCTTGAGCGGGCATCGGCACCATTTTGCCAGCACTCCGCCACCCAGAGATCGGTGTGACGGGCCGGATTGCCGATACAGCAGCCGGGCCGCCGGAAGCTGCCATCCCCGGAAACCGTGCGGGGGGAGCGGCTGAGTCGCGCTCGATAATTACTTCTCCTGTCTCGCTGACGCTTCTGATTTGCTGGTTGGGTTCGCGTCCCCGCAGCAGAGTGTCGATCGAATCTGCAACTCGCTCGTGTATTACCCAGCGCTGGCGTTCCAGCATTTCGACGGCTATTTCAAAAGTTGGCGGTGATTTGCGCTCCAAAACCGTCTTTTGAGAACCGCGCCGTCTTGCTTCGTCATCTCCCAGCGTCACCGCTTGGATGCCCCCAATTAAATCGGCCAGAGTCGGGTTTTTCATCAAGTTTTCGAGCCGGTTCCCGTGGGCGGTACCCACCAACTGCACGCCCCTTTCGGCGATCGTCCGAGCCGCCAAAGCTTCGAGCTCCGTGCCGATTTCGTCAATCACGATCACTTCCGGCATATGGTTTTCCACTGCTTCGATCATGACTTGGTGCTGGAGTTCGGGGCGGGAAACTTGCATTCTGCGAGCTCTGCCGATCGCTGGGTGGGGAATATCTCCATCTCCGGCAATTTCGTTGGAGGTGTCGATGATTACCACCCGTTTTTCCAAGTCATCGGCGAGCACGCGGGCAATTTCCCGCAGGGCCGTGGTTTTGCCAACACCGGGGCGGCCGAGCATCAAAATTGACTGACCGGTTTCCACCAAATCGCGGATAATGCCGATCGTCCCAAACACAGCGCGGCCTACCCTCAAAGTCAAGCCGATAATCTCGCCGCTGCGGTTGCGAAGGGCGCTAATTCGGTGCAGGGTTTTCTCGATACCGGCTCGATTGTCGCCGCCGAAGTGGCCGACTCGCTCGATGCAATAGTTGAGGTGTGCTTTGGTAATCGGAGTTTGGGAAAGAGGTTCGGCCAAGGATGGAAAACGAGCTTCTGGTTGGCGGCCCAAATCCATGACAATCTCAATGAGATTGTTGCGCTGCGGGTGCTGCTCTAAGGGCTGCCGGATCTCATCTGGCACGATGTCTAATAATCTGTTGAGGTCGTCTGTAATCTGCATTCGCCTCGATGTGTTCGGTGACTTTTTCAACTTTTTAGTCAGTTGTCAGTTGTCAGTTGTCAGTTGTCAGTTGTCAGTTGTTTTTTACTTGTAACTAATGACTAATGACTAATGACTAATGACTAATGACTTGTGACTAAATTTCTTTGAGCTGGGAAACTAGAGAACAAGCTAAACTCACGGCCTGTGAGAGAAGTTCTGGGACGGCTTCGAGCTGAGGTAGCCGAGATGTTTGAACTCCGGCTGCTGGCCGCGCGACTGCCACCGGAACGGCATAGGCTCGATCGGTCTGCATTGTTTCTAATTGTTCTAAAATTGGCGATAGCAAAACCCTGGCATAGCTGCCGTAAGCTACACCTGCAATGTATGGGACAGGGGGAACTGACAAATTTTTCCCGGCATCCTTCATCAGTCCCTCGGCTCTCAGCTTGCTGACAGTGTGAGCATTAGTGCCGCCTGCAAGTTGCACGTATCCCGGCAACTGGGCAGCCAAAACTTTTTGACCGAGTTTGACCGCGGCTCTAGTAGTTCCTGTTCCGATATCTCCGCTCATTGGCCTACCGTCCGTTTGCCAAATTAGGGGACAAGGAAGGGGGGAAATTATTTGATACAGTGTCCGCAAATAATCAATCAAACCGTCTCCATCGGGGCAACTAATTGCTATTACCTTGAGTTGAGCGACCCAGGGAGCTATGCTCGACCAAAGTCGCGCAAAATCTGCCTCTCTGCCTACTTGCGTGTGAATTTCTAGGGCATCCGCACCGGATTGCAAGATTAAAGGTGCGATCGCGGCGGGAGCAGACACGTAAGAACGAGTATAAATCAGTTGGCTCGGACAAATCGGCAGACAGCGACCGCAGCCATAGCATTGCTGGTCTATCACCCCGGAAAAACCACTGCCAGCACTCTGAAAAACTATTGCTTCGGCTGGACATATTTTTTCGCACGGCCGCCAGCAGTCCACCGGACAATCGGCTGGGTTGAATTCGGCTTTGCGAAAATGCGGGTCTTCCCCATCGTTTAAACTCACCATCAGCAACGGCAACCCTTTGCCGCCAAACCTGCGGTTTTGAGTTCTTGCCTGTAATTCGCTGGCCACTTGTAGGGCTTCTTTCGCTGCGGCGACGGCGGCGGGATCTGCCGCGACATCGATACAGTCAGCGCCTGCTAAGGTGTAAGCCAAGGTGAGATTCCGTACAGCCGGTAGGTGCTGAAAGCTCGCCCCACAGATCAGCTTGAACCAATGGCCATCTTTTAATGAGTTTAGGGGATGATAATGTTCTGTCACCCTTATATGTTAATCCTTTCAGCTAAAAATTACGAGGCAAAAATTTGTACTGAGTTTTCCGGCTCAGCCAGATACAAGTATCAAAACGCTACCGATAGGAGTGGGACTTGGGGGGTCAGCCCTAGATGTGGAGTATCGAGCATGACTTTTTTGGCAATCTAATTTTTTTAAGAGTTTTTGTTACGGGTACGATTTTTAATTTTTGGCTGAGGTTTTAATTGCAGGCAGACTTATAATAATATCATTTGTTAGCGGTGGGTGCAAGATAAAAGCCGACTATTATTGCAGGATTGAGAGTTTTGGACTCGGAAAACTCGATTCGGAGCCATCTAGCGCTAACCAAAGCACCTGCGCGTATTGAGCGCACTCAAACCAAGGCAGAATGAAAGTTAAATAGCCGATCGCCACTGCTGATAAATCGGTATTTAGCGACACGATCGCGCATTTCAAGCAATATCCCCACAAAGCAACAGCAGCGATTAGTCCCAGAATGCCTGTAGAAATAGCAGTATCTAAAATCCAATTGTGAGCTTTATAACTCGGTATTTTTTCAGTGCGAACCTGTCCGTTTGGGGCAATATAATCATAAGAAAACTGACCTAAATTCACAATTTCAGGAACCTTATTGGGAGTGGCGACGAAAGGATATGCGATGCCAAATCCGTTAAAACCCCAGCCAAAGAGAGGTCGTTTTTGAATCCCGCGCACGGAAATTTCCCACAAGGGCGATCGGCTGGACATTACTTGTGCCACAGATACCCGATTCCAGTCCAGAGGTTAGCGTAAAAGTCATCGCACTAATGGCCACAAAGCCGATCGCAAGAGCGGGAATTAATTGTTTGTAATATTGCCGTCCCAATAAGTAAAATATTGCTATTATTAAAGATAAAACTGCTGTGCGAGTGTTGGTAAATAGCAAAGCGGGGAGAATGAGAAATAAAGCGAGAGTGGCAGTGCGATCGCTAATTAATTTCCGCTTCCAACCTACCGCACAAATAACGGCTGTCAAAGTCAATACTATAGCTGCGTGACCGCGATGGGAGAAAAGTGCGATCGGCTGCTGTCCTCGAAAAATCGTACTAGCCAAAACATCATTTGCGACCAACTGACCGTTCGTTGCTGTATAATCAATTTGCCAGTTGACAACTTGCGGAAAAACGCTAACAGCTACAACCGCACCTCCTATCAGCAAACCCCGTATTTGACAGCAAAACAATTCTGGATGCAGTTTTAACAGCAGCCTATTGGTGAGGCTAAAAATAGAAATTAACAGCCAGTACAGCCAGCCGTCTCCCATTTGGTCTTGTCCCCAAAAAGAACGCTCCGGGAAAGGACTGTTGAGGGTAGAAATCGCTCCCACCGTCAAAAACACTCCCCACAAAATCAGGCAGACTTTCCACTGCCGGGAAAAAGTTAAAAGTTTCCTTTCTTCCCATAAAAATGATAAATTTGAAAGCACAATCAGCAGGACAACAAAAACTTTAGGTTGCGTCCAAATTTCGCCGCGGCTGCCTCCCCAAGGGTTGATGAGAATGAGACTGAAAGCATATAGCAAAGTGTAAATATTTTTCATATGAAATATAGTTGTGTAATTGCGAGCTTTGTGTCAGTGCCAGCGAATCGAAGCAATCGCAGCATCTTCAGTTCATTCGATAGTGATTCCTGTAGGGGCGGGTTCACCAACAATATCTGCTAATAATTGACAATCTCAAAAACCCGCCCCTGTCTGGATATTAGGCTCATTCGATAGTGATTCCTGTAGGGGCGGGTTCACCAACAATACCGGCTAATAATTGACAATCTCAAAAACCCGCCCCTGTCTGGATATTAGGGTCTATAAAAATTAACCAGCCTGTCGCTTTTTCCGCAAAATATGCCGCATCCCAGCGAACCATAACACCATTCCCTTAGCCGCCACAATACTTCCAGGTTCCGGTACAGATTCCGCATCAATTGGCTTGGAAATTTGCCGCATCTTGAAACTTCCTTCCCGTTCCTTAAAAGCTAATTGAATTGGAAATGCTGTTTCTGCTGTCTCACCAAATAATGAATCAATCCCAGTGATTCTAAACTTGTCTACTGGATAACCCAACAAAGAAACAAAGTCTAATTTATCTCCCGGACTGAAATTACCGAGTATCGAATCTCCTACTGCAACAGTAAATTCCTGGTCATCGCCCGCAGGAAAATCGAGAATTTCAGTAAATAAAGTGTCTTCCAGAGATTGGAATTCAAAGCCGTAAGTAGTTGGAGGGTCAAACCAGCGGCAGCCGGGAACTTTGTTGAAGACTTGCCAGCCATTTTGGATAGAATTGGGAAGGATGGGGTTTTGCTGTGTCAGGCCGCGCATTTCTTTTCCGAATCCGCCGCCGCCGCTACTTGCTACGCTAAAATCTGGCGAGTCTTGTGGGTCGTAAACATCAACAAAAAGCTCGTAATTGCCTGTGTCTTGACCGCGAGCACCTCCACCAGCAGCACCGACATTGAGGTTGATATTGCCACTGCTGCCCACAGTACCAGTTAGTGCGGAGGCAAAGCCATTTCCTACACGGCTACTGTCGTCGTCAAATCCTAGCTGAAAACCCGAGTCATTATCAGTGCTTAAGAATGTGTTGGGGTTGCAGCGATTGGATGGGAGGTCGTTGTTTGTCCAGGCTATATATTTTGAACCAGGGGTAAGGTCAGAGAGGTTAAAACGATCTAGTTCAAAACCGGAGGCGAGGCTGTCGGAAAACTTTTTAGAGGTTTGAGGACGAATTACTTCGTTTCTCCAACCCCATCTAATTCCGTTGTAAATGGTGACTTCTCTTGGCTCGGTTGCTGGCCGTAAAATCTCCTCAACTAGGTAGACTTCTGCGTCAAAGTAATTATTTCTTTGAGCTGCGAGTTCACCCGGAGAATAAGGTCTGTCTATAAAAAAGCTTTCGCCCGCCATACCAGTAGTATCGTAGTAAGGATCGTCGCTTCTAAATCCATTGTCAATGAAGGGAATATGGGGTATAAAACCATCAACGCCGTCGCCATAGTTTGCTCGTACCATTTGAATCCAGTGGAGTTGTTTACCTTCTTGTCCAGGTTGAGGATCGGTAGGTGCTGGATGGTACTTTAAATAAAAAGTAGCGCCCACTCCATTGCTTCGTGGATCTCGCTCTCCTGGGTTTTCAATACCGCACAGAACTTCATAACCGCAAGCGAGATAATTGACGATCTCAAAATTACCTCTTAATTCTTGTTGTGCAGTCTGAAAATTCCAACCCCCAATACCTTTTTCAGAGCTCAAAGCCCACAGATTAAGTGTTGCAGAAAATAGCCATGTTCCTCCTTGGGGGATAGGTTCTGTCCATAATGTTGTATCTACCTCCGTCACGCCTTCCATCGGGTTTTCTAAATCACCTATATTGTAGCGTGAAACTGGTCTCCAGTTTGAAGTAGCACCGGGTTTTGGAGGTATAATATTAAATGCAAAACTTGCCAGACCCGTCAGCATGACTGTCAAGGCAGACGTAAATCCAGCTAGCAAATATTGTCTTAAACGCATTTTTCGTAGCTCCTCTAACATTAATTTACCAAACAAAGCAATTTAAGTTTTTTGAAAACCGACTGAAATGGCAAGGATTATTTAACTTCGGTTCATAAATTTACTAGGTGTAAGTCCACAAAAGGCATCGCTATCCAACCAGTCCAGACTTTTTCTAATACCTGTTCTTTGATGTTAGTTGCTCTTGGTGCGCCAATGTGGTATCTAAGTCCAAGATGATATGTACCGGGCTTGAGGTCATAAAAATAATAGAAGCCTCCAGCTTGGTTGGGAATTGCGAGTAGAAGCTGATTCCAATGCCAGGAAAGCCTTCCATCTAAAACAAATAAGGCACTATCTCTTGGTGGAGCTAAGTAATAGTTTGGCCCTTTACCTACCCAGGTTCTCATGAGGTCGCTCCTCCATTTTATTTCTTTACCGTCGTCACCTATTAGTGTTAAGTCAAGGGAATCTAATTGCTGAAAGCGAAAAGCGGTTGATGTATTGTTAGTAGCCCGGATACCTAGCTTCACAGCAGTCCGAGCACCAGGCAGATTAGGAGGGATAATTAACACGGACTCCGGCATCTCTGTTTTGAACTGAATGCCATCCACTTCAATTGCACTACTATCAGTCGATAGGGGCATAACTAGGCGAAGATTCACAAAAGGGCTTGCCAACAGCCCCGATCCCGTTTCTTGTGCAGTTCTTGCTGCTTTGGTATCTGACTCGGAAACAGGTGTGGTATTGCAATCGGTATTCAAGACGAATCGGAGCTGATAGGTTTCTTCGGGGATTACCTCGAAATACCAGCAATTGTTATGGTCTATCGAACTTCGAGAATTGTCAGGAATAGTAGGAACTTTAAGTACAAGCAAGTTATTATCCCAATAAAGCAATGCGGTTAGAAAAATAATTCTTGGAAGTTCTGGTTTGATTTCCCACCAATCAAAATTTCTCGTCTCGTTGTGTTCGATCGCAGGGGCTAAGTTGGGTCTTAAACCAGCTAACCCGCTCGTTGCTTCTCGATCGAAAGGTCTGTTTGGGTGAGTGCTAGCTGCAAGACAATCAATATCTCGAAGTCTTTGTCTTGTTTGATTATCAGATGTCCAAACCTCTGGAATAAAGGTTTGGGATGGGTTGACGCGAAAAGAAGTTGAAGTGTTGTTGATAATACGCAGCGTCACTTGGATAGAAGTATGGGAGCCAAGCAGATTTTTGGGGATGGGAAAGACTAAGGTAGGATAAAACCTTGGACTTGGATTCGTGACTTCTATGAATATGCCGTTTGCTTCAACGGCATTGTTGTCAAAAGATTCTCTGCAGCCATCACCTTCACTAGATGTCATGTTTGTTATCCTCCTATTATGCTAATAGCTGCGATCGATCTCTAGCTTTTTGTAGTCGCAGCGATCGACCATTTTGTCCTACCATTTCTGGAATCAATGTAATGAATGTTGTTAGTGTTGGTAGACAACACTTGTGAGGTAACTTCTGTTCAGGATGAGACTATGCAGAATTTGACAAATGGTGTAATAACCCTACCAGTCCATAATCTTTCTAATAATGTTGGCTTTGTCCCTTCTTGGCCTCGATCGTTTATTCTATCAACCTCGTTTTCATTTCTGTAGATAAATCGAACATGATATTCTCCCGGATTGAGAATGTCAAAATTCCAATAGCCACCCGTGCCTTTGGCAATGCTAATTTTTAACTGGTGCACACGCTTAGACCAGATGAGCCTTGCATTTGGAAAGAAGGTAATGCTTTCTTCAGGCATAGCTAACAGAAAATATGACTCTTTAGGTTTTAGGCGTCTAATGCGAAGGAAAATGCTGGGTAGTAATTGACTGTCCGCACCCATAAGTTCTGGAGTTAATCTGCCATAGGAACTGAAACGAAACGGCATAGGTGTGTTGTTGGTAATGCGAATACCCAACTGCACAGGGATATCCATATTGCCATCGGGGCTGAGTGGTTCCACTGGAATACTGAACGTGCGCTGTGGCATTAAAGTTTCAAATTGGACACCATCCACTTCGATTACACTCTTCTCAAAAGATTCTCCTGATGTCATATTTGCTACCCTCTTTCTTCCAAAAAAGCTAGTTGAATAGGAAAAGCTGTTTCTACTATTGCGCCAACTAAATCATCAATGCCAGTAATTGTAAAGTAGTCAACTGGGTTCCCTTTGACTGTATATATGAGGACAAATCTATTAATCTTGTAACCGTAAAAATACCGAACTTTTTTAGACCAATTTTCCCTACTACTAGCAGTAGAACGGCTCTCCCGGATGCTTGGTGCAAAAAGTAGCGATAGATACAATCTACCGCAGTTTTTTACCATCTTGCCCTAGAATCTGTAACGTTGTATTTAACTATTAGAAGCGCAACGAGGATGCCGTTTTATTCGTAATCTGAAGAGCGAGTTTTACAGGAGTTGCAGCATTGGGCTTATTTGAGGGGATTGTCAAGACAGGCTCTGGCATGAAAATTTCAAGATGTTAGAACCCCGACTTCTCTAAGAAGTCGGGGTTCTGAGTATTTTGTTTTTTGAACTCCGTCTGCTGGTTACTTGCTCAGCCGCTTGTAAACAGTAGCCAAAGCATGGCTATCCCCCACATTTCCCGGAAACAAAACCACTGGTAAATTGGGAAACAGAGGATGATTAGCCTCGGTTTTCACCACCGAACAACCTGCGATAATTTGACCGATTTGCCTGACACTTTTGAGCGACAAACCTGTACTCAAAACATCATTAGAAGTAATGCCGCCCTTGCTAATCAAAAACCCGATATCCGCAGGCAGTCCCCGCACGATATCCATCAATAAAGCAGAAACCGCCTCTCCAAATTTTAACCGGACTTCGGTATTTTCAAATTCGAGTTCCTTGCGGCTGGTATAAATTACAGGCGTTTTGCCATCGGCATGAGAATTGCGGGCTTTTTCGATAATTTCATCGAGCAGTTGGGTGCGATACTCTGGTGAATCTTCTAACAAGTGAGATACATCTATTTCAATGCTAACTATATTGGGTTCTTTTAACAAGCGCTCCAATTGTTCAGTAGTTTTCTTAACGTGGGAACCAACTATTACTGCACCGGGTTTGCCATCCCTCACATATTTTGCCATTTCGTCGGCTGCTACTGGCTGCGGGCCGAGGTCAGCTAAGGATGTTAAAATACTCGCCGCGCTGCGGAATAAAAACTTTTTGCCTTGACTGACTGCATTGAGAATGTGTTTGGCAAATGTGTCTAAATCGCCTTGGCTTTGGCCGTCAACAACCGCACATTGGTTGTCTGTCATATCCATCAGTCGATCTAAACTTCCGTAGCGAATGTCTCCGAGTAAAATGCGATCGACTGCATCAGCAGGGATGCGACCTTTGGTTTTTTCTTCTACATAGTCTGGCAGGTAACTGTGACTGTAGCCGAAGACTGAATCTTTGGCAAATTCGGTTTCGTGTACTGGTGTCGGGACGCTGTTAACTATTAGGTAGTGCACGCTGTGGCGGGTAATTCGACCTCCTTCAAAAAAGGCGGGAATTAGAAAATGGGCGTCGAAGGGACCAAGTTCTTCAGCGATCGCGTCGGTTTCGATGGGATAGTGGCCGCGCAGGGTAGAATCGGAACGGCTAACTATTAGGAAGTCTTCGATTTTTTCGCTGGCGATCGCCCTTTTTAGATTTTGGCACACTTCGCGGGTGACGGAGGCTGCTTTTTCGGGAGTTAGCGATCGAGTATTTGTCAGTATGAAGAAAATCGGGCACTTGTCCCGCAGCCCCAAACGCAGGGTGTCTTCGTCCCAACGTGTCAGCAGCAAGCAACTGTGCACGGTTTGAGAACCTGTCGGATCGTCGTCGAGAACTATAATCTTGGGTTTGGCAGAAGACATACTGACCTGGTTGTTAACGTCACCTTTCCAAGATATCCTTACCTGTTACGTAATAGGTAAAAATTTACAATAATTATGATATTTTTTCAACAATTCTCCTAATTCATAATTTTAAAAATGTCTTTGAGTTCGAGTGGAACAGGCATCCTGCCTGTTGCGGTTCAGCAAGCTGCATATTGCTACTGCGTAAGAGGCGCACGCAGCCGTGCACGCTACTTACTTTTGCCATTTTTAAAATTAGCAGCGTTTCGCTCTTGCAACTTTTTCATTTCTGCTTGAACTCCCACGGCTACCTGCAAAGCTTCGTTGAGTAATCGTCCCGGCTGGCTCGATCTATCGCTAATTTGCAGGGCATTCAAAGTTCTCAAATTATTGGCAAACAATTCGGAGTTAGTAGCGACAAATTTTTTGTTTTCCCTGAGAATTCTTTCGGTTTTCAAAGCTCGAACTAAATCGTCTCTGATTAGCTGCAAGGCTTGAATGACTTTTGCCCGATCGCCGATTTTGACTCCCGCATTGCCAGCATCTTCTATCCGATCATTAATGGCGATCGCTTCGATTATACCATTATAGCGATCCACATCATCAAAAAGATTGATTAAATCTTTGTTTTGCCGACTGCACCGAATTTTCCACGCATCCTCAAGGATTAAACCGAGTATCGCAACCAAGTGGAGGGCGAACCACAACAAATAAGCTCTAGGAAATATCGCAACCAGCAGCCAACAACTGATTAGAAGCAAAACAATTAAACCGACAGTTTTCAAAGCTTCGCGGGCAAACTTAGTCGCTGTCGGCGGGCGGTATACGCGATCGGGCCCCGCGCCTGTGAGGTGCTTGAGCTCACCGACAGTAATTTCTAATCCCTGAATGTCAGCTCGCATAAATCTTCACAAATATTTCTTAATTATAAAGTTTTGTAGTAGAACAAGGGGCTCGTCTACAATAAACCTAACACTTTTTTCACCCAAAACTGCACTATGTCCGCACGTCCTATATACCTCGACAACCACGCCACAACCCCCGTAGATCCAAGGGTACTTGATGCGATGCTGCCGTATTTCACCGAACAATTCGGCAACGCAGCCAGCATCAACCACGTCTACGGCTGGGAAGCAGAAGCAGCAGTAAAACAGTCACGACAAATCATAGCAGAAGCGATCAATGCTTCTCCAGAAGAAATTGTTTTTACCAGTGGCGCCAGCGAAGCAAATAACTTAGCGATCAAAGGCATCGCCGAAGCTTATTTCAGTAAAGGAAAGCACATTATCACAGTAAAAACCGAACATAATGCAATTCTAGACCCCTGTACCTATTTGCAAAAATTGGGGTTTGACATTACTGTTTTACCAGTGAAAAGCGACGGGCTGATTGATATAGGCGATTTGATCAAAGCGATTCGCGCCGAGACAATTTTAGTTTCAGTGATGACGGCAAATAATGAGATTGGCGTCATCCAGCCGATCGCAGAAATTGCAGCAATTTGTCGGGGAAATGACATTCTTTTTCACACAGATGCGGCACAGGCGATCGGCAAAATTCCCCTCGACGTAGAGGAGATGAATATCGATCTAATGTCCTTGACAGCCCACAAAATCTACGGGCCAAAAGGCATCGGTGCTCTCTACGTGCGCCGCAACAAACCGAGAGTGCAGCTAGCGCCGCAAATGCACGGAGGAGGCCACGAAAGGGGAATGCGATCGGGAACTCTCTACCCACCGCAAATAGTTGGGTTTGCCAAAGCAGTAGAATTGGCAATTGCGGAAATGGAGTCGGAAACAGAACGAGTGGTTAATTTGCGGCAGCGTTTGTGGGAAAACTTGAGTGAATTGGGCGATGTTTTTCTCAACGGTCATGCTACTAAGAGATTGCCGGGGAATCTCAATATTAGTGTAGCCGGGGTTGACGGTCAAGCGTTGATGTTGGGTTTGCAACCGGCGGCGGCAGTTTCTTCGGGATCTGCTTGCACTTCGGCGAAAATATCTCCATCTCATGTTTTAGCAGCGATCGGGCGATCGGACAAATTAGCTTATGCTTCAATTCGGTTCGGTATTGGCCGGTTCAATACCGAAGCAGAAATAGATGCAGTTTCCCAACACGCGATCGCAACTATTCAATCTCTCCGACAAGCTCAAAAAGTAATGAGTTAGAAAGTTGACAGTTGACAGTTGACAGTTGACAGTTGACAGTTGACAGTAATCTGTAGGGTGCGTCGCTATGAGATACTAAATGAAACTTTCAGATTCAAGCGTGGCGACGCACCTTACCATTTGAGATTGGACTGTTCAATATCGTAGATGAGTTAAATTATATAACACCAGATCCCCGACTTCTGCAACCGTTTCCCAGACTTAACATCAAAGCTAATGCTAGAAGTCGGGGATCTACTAAGGATCGCGAATTAAATAATTTACACTCTTGAAAGTGGGGAGTAGGGGTTGGGCTTATAGCCCGCCCTTTCTGGACGGGCGGGACGCCCATCCCACAAGAACCATCACGCATTGTAAGTTATTTAATTCTCATTCCTAAAATCTAAAATCGACTCGCCCCCACCCAAAAACCAAAAAATTAGATAATCTAACATCTAAAATCGACTCGCCCCCACCCAAAAACCAAAAAATTGGATAATCTAAAATCTAAAATCTAAAATCGACTGAGCCGATCGCCCCGGAGATGTAAAACCTATAGGTAGTAGTAGTTTAGATGCTCAAAGGGCGAGGCCCAAATCCCCAAAATATGCTAAAAACTATCAAAAAATGGGTCGATCGAGAACGCCGAGTATTGATTACTGCGAGTGCCGTTGCTAGTACGGTGATTGTAATGCGCTGGTTCGGATTTTTGCAGGTGTGGGAATGGGCTGCTTTCGACCACTTTGTGCGCTGGCGGCCGGCCGAACCCATTGACTCGCGCATCGTCATTGTAGAAATTAAGGAAGCTGACTTGCAAAAATACGGCTACCCAATTTCGGATGCTGCCTTGGCCCAATTGCTGCAAAAATTGCACGCTGGCAAGCCGCGGGCGATCGGCCTCGACATTTACCGAGATTTGCCAACTCAACCGGGTAACGCCGAATTGCTCAAAACTTTTAAAACTATTCCCAACTTAATCGGCATTGAGTTGATGCCAGACGAAACTAGGTTAGGAGTTCGCCCGCCTCCGGTACTTGACAAGCTCGATCGAATCGGTTTCAACAACGTTGTCATCGACGCTGACTCAAAAGTGCGGCGAACTTTGCTCTACGCTTGGCCCGGAGACGGCAAAACTCATCAAAGTTTCGCACTCAGACTGGCTTTGCTTTACCTCAAAAGCGAAGGGATTTCCCCTCAACGAGCCAGAGTCAATCCTAAATACTTGCAGTTAGGCAAGGGGGTTTTTCGGCCTTTTCAACCGAATGACGGTGCTTACGTTCGATCGGACAGCCGTGGCTATCAAATTTTGACCAACCTGCGCGGCCCGCGAGGCAGTTTTCGCACTGCATCGATGGGCGATGTGCTTTCTGGCAAAGTACCTGCTGATTTTGTACGATCGCGCCTTGTCTTGATCGGCTCAAATGCCCCCAGCCTCAAAGACTTTTACCAAAATTCTTACAGTTCCGGTTGGTTTGGTCCTCCCCAGCAAATACCGGGAGTCGAGCTTCAGGCTCATTTCTTGAGCCAAATTTTGAGTGCCGCTCTCGACGGGCGCGGGGGTATCAATGTCTGGCCAGAGGCTGCGGAGTTGCTGTGGATTTTACTGTGGTCTTGGGCGGGAGCAAATGTGAGTTGGAATTTGCGATCGCTTGGTCGATCGGCTTACTGTTTATTAAGTATCTGTCTAGGGTTGAGTGCGAGTTTATACTTAGCATTTTTAGCAGGTTGGTGGCTACCGTTAATTCCTCCAATCCTCAGTCTTGTGGGTTCTGGCGCCGCAGTTGTGGGTTATCTGGCTCACTTGCAAGAAGAATTAAAACGGTCTAAAGAATTTTTACAATCGCTAATCGATACAATTCCCGACCCCATTTTTGTCAAAGATCGAAATCACCGCTGCATAGTTTTGAATCAGGCATATTGTCGGTTTATTGGCTATCCTTTAGAGATTTTAACTTGCCGAACAGATTACGAATTATTTCCCCAAGCTGAAGCCGAGATATTTTGGCAGCAAAACGAATTAGTATTTCAAACTCACCAGCCGCGAGAAAATGAAGAATATTTTACTGACGCTCACGGAATTACGCATCTGATTGCGACTAAAAGATCCCTGCATAAAGATGCTGCAGGCAACCTATTTTTAGTCGGAGCAATCAGAGATATTACGGAGCGCCAACTTCGTGCAAAAGCCCTAGAACAAAAAAACGCTGAACTCAGCCACCAAGCTTATCACGATCCTCTTACCGGTTTGCCCAACCGCCAAATGTTCTACGAATGCTTGCATCGGTCTCTAGAAATAGCCTCCAGCAATCAGGAATTGGTAGCTTTACTGTTTTTAGATTTAGATGGATTTAAGTCAATCAACGACACTCTCGGACACCATGTGGGCGATTTACTCTTAAAAACAGTTGCCAGTCGGCTCAAAAAATGCTTGCGTGGCAGTGATACAATCTCGCGGTTGGGCGGCGACGAGTTCACAGTCATTTTGCCCGCAATTCCCGGTCGCGAGGATGCTGCGAAAGTAGCTGAAAAAATTTGCGATGCCATGATGCAGCCTTTTATTTTAGAAGAACATACAGTTTCTGTAACTACAAGTATTGGCATTAGTTTATATCCCATTGACGGTCAAGAGCCAGAGATTTTAGTTAAGAATGCCGATGTTGCGATGTATCGTGCTAAGGAACGCGGGAAAAATCAATATCACTTTTATTAATTAAGATTAGTTAAAAACATAATACAACTGTAGGTAAAGTCCCCACCCCGATATTGATAACTCATTTGTAATTATTCAATTGTTTTATCTAAAATCTCAATTATTTCAGACAAAATTTGAGCAATTTTTAGACCTCAAACCCTAATTGGGCCGTGAGGGAGATATTATTTCAGGTTTTCCCTGTGCAGCTACAGCGTATTCCAGGTTTATGAAGTACGCACTCCTAACCGGGTTTCTTTACAGTTCTCGCATCATTACTGATTCTGTTGCTCGAAACCCGGTCGATCGCGATCTACATCTACATGGAATATGCTGTAACTTCAAAAAACTAGCTCGCTCCTTAAACTGTAAACCATCTAAGCTTTTTGAAACTGTTCAAAAAAATGTCCAAAGTAGTGAAATCTCAAATTACGTAACTTAAAATTTTCTAATTTGTCATCTGTCATTAGATAGATTTAGCCAAATATAAAACTTATGAGAGCAACTTGCCGTGTCATCTAAATGTTACAAAATATTAAAAAAAATCACAGCCTGAAACCAAATTCCAATCGCCAAAAAGCCTTAATGTAAAAAAAATTATGTAAACTTACGAAAGTTAATTAAAGTAAATGTAAAGATATCAGTGGAAATACGGAAATTGATAGATATAATAGGTGGTACAGACGTGGATCTATTGCGATGATTTGAATAAGGCTGTGAATACTATGCGTACTTTGATTCAGCTCACAACAACGGCAACCCTGGCGGCCTGCCTGCAAGTGAATATAGTCGGCACCGCAAATGCGGCCCGATTTGCCAGCAACTCAACTAGCAACTTAACAAAAACCCGTAGCGCGGGCCAGATCCCGACGCCATCGACCCCCAGAGTTGGGACAGTTACACCAACCTCTAGGTTTGGAAATCCCCAACAATACGAACCAGACCCGAACGGGAACCCTAAAAGTGACGGTACGGGAACGCGCTGACCCCAAATTTTCAATCTTCTATTCGCCCAGATTTGTACCAATTGCAGTAGTGAATTAATGTGTGGGCGCACCAATCCGGATCGGTGAGGGGATAGTCCACTCGGTAATGACCGCCACGGCTTTCAGTGCGAAACGCAGCACTTTTGACAATTAAATAGCCGATATCCAATAAATTCCCAACTTCTCCCCAATTTCGCAAAATTGAGCTATTCTCCGTCTCAGCAGGGGAAAAATCAATAATTTGTCCGGGCCGTAAATTATCAAGCGTTTGACTCAAAGGCAACGAAGCAAATTCTTGCCGCCAAATCTCAAGTTGGACGATCGCACTTTCCAAATCCCGCTGTCCCCGGCAAATTCCCGCACTCTGCCACACCAAATTCGGCAATTCGACGCGCAACTTTTCGATCGCCTCAATGTCCTTTTCAGAAATCGATTTTTCCAAGATTTCCCCCGCCTCGAACTGATCGGCGAATGCCTCGGGCCTTCCACCTTCTAGCTGCAAAAGTCCCATCTGCGCCCCAAAAACCAGACATTCCAGCAGCGAATTGCTCGCCAACCGATTAGCGCCGTGTACCCCCGTGCTCGCAGTTTCTCCCACCGCGTACAAACCCGGAATCGAAGTTTGGTTAAACTTGTCAGCGACAATTCCTCCCATCCAGTAATGGGCCGCAGGCGTCACCGGCACCGGTTCGGAAAAAATATCAATTCCCCAATCAGCGCACACTTGAATAATATTTGGAAACCTGTAGCGCAGTCGATCGACCGCAATCGGGCGCAAATCCAGCCAAACATGAGGTTCCCCCGTCTTCTGCAAGTGGCGGAAAATAGCGCGACTAACAACATCCCTAGGGGCGAGTTCCCCGCTGGGGTGAGAGTCAAAAGCAAAGCGATATCCCTTACTGTCAACCAAATGAGCTCCTTCTCCCCGCACCGCTTCGCTAATGAGAAACCGAGGCGCGCCCGCTGTGCTCAGCGCCGTCGGGTGAAACTGCACAAATTCTAAATCTCGCAGCAGCGCCCCGGCGCGCCACGCAATTGCCACCCCGTCCCCGGTACTTACCGACGGATTGGTCGTTTGAGCAAAAACCTGTCCGCCGCCGCCTGTCGCCAGCACCACGGCTGGGGCCCGCAGCCACTTGACTTGTGAGCCGCAAATCGAGCTAATCCCCTGACAGCGCCCGGTTTCGTCTAGCCACAGACTCAAAGCAAAGGCAGGAGATACGAGTTGAATGTTTTTGCGGCTCAATACTTTTGCTGTCAGCGTACTGATAACGGCTTTGCCCGTAGTGTCGGCGGCGTGGAGAACTCGGCGGCGGGAGTGGGCGGCTTCTAGGGTGAGGGCTAAATCTGGGCCGGTGCGATCGAATGCAACGCCCATTTTCACCAGGGAGTCAATGCAAGCACCAGCTTCCTCGACTAAAAATTTCACCGCATCCAAATCGCAAAGACCGGCTCCCGCAGCCAGTGTATCCTGAACGTGCAGCGCTGCGGAATCTTCAGGGGCGATCGCTGCGGCAATCCCTCCTTGAGCCCAATCGCTGGCAGAAACAGGCAGGGTATTTTTATTGATCAAGCCCACCTGCAAATGTTCTGGCAGGCAAAGTGCCGTGTACAAACCGGCCGCGCCAGCACCTATTACCAATACGTCAAATTTGTCAGTCATAAGTCTGCCGCCAGTCGATTTTAGATTTTAGATTTTAGATTTTAGATTTTAGAATTGAGTCTACAGATGAATCTGGGGACTTGAACTAATGTCACTCAAGGGATTTTAGATTTTAGATTTTAGATTTTAGATTTTAGATTTTAGATGAATCAGGGGAACCCGCTGATTTCAATCTAGCGAATTTTGGTCGGCTTTTGCCGAATGGTGGTTGAAAGTAAGTCTTGATAAATTAAAGGCAGAAGTCATCAGCCTAAGAGAAAAAAAATCTTTTCTTTCGGCCGTTTGCCTTCTGCCCAATGACTTCTGCCTTCAAATGAGGCCCGCTGCTACCTAGTCGTAGAGACCGTTATTCAACCTGGTGTCTCCTTCAATAAAGACTGATTCGACATCAGTTACGGTGAATTTGTCCAAGTTAGCTTGCAGCACTTTTTTCTGAGCTTCCGTCAAACCTGAAATGTTGAGTACGTCCTCAACTTTTTCGTAAGGAGCGTTCTTAATAATTAGTCCAGCTAAAGTGGGATACAACCCTCGATATTGGCGAAAGTCCCGGACGGCGCTGTTGTTCAAATCAAGTTTTTTGCCGTATTCTGTGGCAAGCTTCTCATCGGCGCGATTGGTTCTAGCCGGAGCTTCAACAGCTAGGAGCGAGGATGATGGCAAGACGATACGGCTTAATGACGCCGCGATCGCGCTTTGGTCTCCAGCCCATGCAAAGCAGCCCAGCACTAAGCCCAATACTGCCAATAGACGACCCAATCGTTTCATGAAGTTTTGTCTCCCAATTTCATACACAGCATTTATGTAGAGACTACCATTTTGCTTATGCAGTTTTTCAGACAAATCCGCAGCAGGCAGATATCTGTTATAAAATTTACCTTTAGGTATTGACAAATCTGAGGATATATGATATAATCGGCTTTTTAAGCATCGCAGGCAAGTTTATCAAAGGCACTCCAAATTAAAAACTCGGACTGCCATTTTAAAGGGTTAATTTTTGCCCTGCACCCAATTTTCTAGCTATCGAGAACTCTTTCCTTTGCTTTTGAGAAAAGCGTTCAAGTCAGCATAAGTACCGCCGTAAGCCACGCTGGGATTCTCGTAACCCTTCAAAGAAACAGTGTGCTGCTCGAAAGCGCCCTGGGCCCCCAATTGCGTCAGGTATTTGTAGGTAGTTTGTCCCACAGCGATATCCTTGCCGAGTTGCTTGGTGCAAGATTCCAGGCGAAATGCTGCGTTTACAGTATCTCCCAAGGCGGTATAGTCCGAGCGGTCGCTGCTGCCAGAATTTCCCACCATTGCATAACCGGTATTGATGCCGGCGCCGACTCGCAAAGGAAAAGGCAGGGGGTAACGGCTGCTGAGTTCGTCTGTTGCCTTGTGCAGTTCGCTCAAAGCTTGGCAAATCCGCATCATTTCCTCGCTGCTGACATCGCTGGTTTTGTGGAACCAGACGGCCATGATGGCATCACCGATGTATTTGTCCACCCAACTGCCGTGTTCGCGAATGATCTGTCCTGCTTTGCGGAACCAATTGCCGATAACTTCCGAGAGGAGGGTTTCGTCTAGCTGCCTAGTCAAAACTGTAAAGTCTCGGATGTCCATTACCATGACGCTAATCAGGCTACGCACCGTCAAAGTCGCCGTAAAATCTTCAGAGTCTGTCTCGTGTATTGGCTCGTGTCGGTGGCCAGCGGTTGGGTTGTAGAAGTCCAATTCGGTTTGACCGAAAATAATCCGATCGCCATTTCTGAGAGTGACAGGAATACTGACCCGCCGCCCGTTGACAAAGGAACCATTGCGGCTGCCCAAGTCGATCAGGTAGAACTCTCCTGTCTCCATTTGCTGTAACATCGCGTGATTACGGGAAATCCAGCGATCTGTCAGTACAAAATTATTGTCATCGCTCCGCCCTACTGTCCAGCAATTGCTGCCGGAGAGCGGCAAGTAGCGATTGCCGCCTTCTGTGCGAAGTACCATATGTGGATTGGGTTGCACTCGTCACAACAGTCCTAGAAACGACACAAAATTAACCGATTTGAGATTTGAGACTTCAGATTTTAGATTTTTTAGTCCATCGTCGATGCACCTAGCCCCTCCAGGAGTGGTCAACCATAAATTCGATCGAGCGAGCGAAGGTATTTATGATTCCATCTACCAAAGCAGCCCGTAAAAACAGACTGTCTACCAAGATTGTACCTGATAATACTGCCTGCCCCGGAGCGAAGACAACTTTTATTTATTTTGATGGGCCAGAAAAAAGAGGGAAAATGGCTCTCTGGCTAGGCGGCTAGCCTGTACACACAAGTCCGAAATCTTTTAACACCATTCCTGAAACCCAAGTTTCGCATGAATCTCAGAAAGGAAGCTTATTTTCCTGAATTTTAAGTTATTGATTCGGCCAAACGAGAAATCAAGATTTTAGGAAACAGCGTTTCTCCAATATGGGTCAGCGAGCAACTTGTCTGTAGACGGTAGAGCTAGGCGGGGGGTAGGGGGTGTGAGCTGCTAAGCTGTGTTGCATCTAGATTGCCTATGGTATTAGAGAGGGAGAGGGGGAGAAGGGGATCGGGGGAGAGGATTTGACGATTTTTGATCGGGGATCGAAATATACAATTTAAATGCACAACAGCTTATGCAGATCCAGAGTTCTGTGTACTACTCCCTCTGGTGTAAGCTCCCAATTTCAACCGGAACAGCCGATCGTACCGAAGACTTCCTTAATAACTGATTTTCTCAGTATTTTTACTTAATAATCCGAGATTGAGCCACCGCCATCAGCTCGAAATAACCCATGTGACTGTTGAGGCTGCGGAATGGGAGTCATAAATTCACCTAAATTGACCTTTTGTTCCGGATGAACATAGTGAGGTCTAGTAAATTGTATAAGGCTATACCACGACCAAAAGTTTGGTGTGATTGATTACTGCCTTTGCAAGCACAATAAAGACGGTAAAGCACCAGCAATGGCTACCTAATCAATGCTTAAAATCCTACTGAGCGTCGTCATCTAGGTTCGTAATAACTTATTTGTCAAGGTTTGTAATGAGAATCCTCGAAAAATTCTGCATTCATAAGTTAGTAGAATCCCAAGTAAGGCAAACACCAAATGCTATTGCTGCTCTTTTTAGCACCGAGCAAATAACTTATCAAGAATTAAATAATAAAGCTAATCAATTAGCACATTATCTGAAAAGCTTAGGGGTGAATTCAGAAACGCTTATTGGACTATGCGTTGAGCGATCGCTGAATATGTTAATCGGACTCCTGGCAGTCTTAAAAGCCGGTAGTGCTTACGTCCCTCTTGACCCAACTTATCCCGAAGATCGGTTAGCTTTTATGTTGGAAGACTCCCAGCTTCCGATACTAATTACCCAAACCCATCTTCCCAGATCCCTACCTAAAAGCAATGGTATGCGAGTGGTATGTTTAGACTCAGATTGGCAAAAAATTGAGCAATTCAGCCAAGATAATTTAGATAGCGAAGTCTCGCCCGATAAGTGAGCCTATACAATATATACCTCTGGCTCAACGGGTAAACCAAAAGGCGTGCAAATTCTTCATGCTGCTGTAGTCAATCTTCTGCTCTCGATGAAACAAGAACCAGGATTGACAGAGCGAGATGTACTACTAGCAGTCACTACGATATCCTTTGATATTGCTGTTTTAGAACTTTTCTTACCGTTAATAGTTGGTGCTCGCGTTGTGATTGTTAGTCGCGCAGTCGCCATAGATCCAATCAAGTTATCTAAAACAATCACTGAATCGGGCGCTACAGTCATGCAGGCAACTCCTGCAACCTGGAAAATGCTATTAGCCGTTAATTGGCAAGGCGATCGCAATTTAAAAATTCTTTGTGGAGGGGAACCCCTCAATCGACACTTAAGTAGGTAGGCGTAAAAAAACCAAATCATGTTAAGATAAGTAAACACTCAAGATTTGATTTACAAAATCAACAAATATGGGCGCACGTTTAAGAGTATTTCTCAATCAAGAAGAAGACCGAACACTATTTGAATTGAGGACAGCAACAACAGTACCTCAAAAAGTAAAAGATCGAGCACAAATTATTAGATTGAACTCCCAGGGATGTTATGTAGAGGAGATAGCAGCTCATTTTAATTGTAGAGAGCAAACAATTAGAGAAGTAATTCATCGGTGGGTGAAAATGGGTTTGGGAGGATTATGGTCAACCAAAGGCAGAGGGGTCAAAGCCAAATGGAAAGAATCAGACATTGTTCATCTAGAAGAATGTCTCCTCAATGAACCACGCAGATATAATAGTCGTCAACTTGCTCAAAAATTAGAACAGGAACGCGGGGTCAAATTAAGCCCTGACAGATTAAGACGCATCCTCAAAAAAAAAAGATTATTTGGAAACGAACCCGACCAAGCCATAAAGACAAGCAAGACCCATTACAACGCTCGATTAAACAGGCAGATCAAGATATGTTAGAGTTGGCAGCGGCGGCGGGAGAAATCGATCTGAAATATCTGGATGAATCAGGTTTTTGCTTGTGGAGTCCCACTGGATATACCTATTACCCAATTGGAGCGCAAAAACGGCTAGAGCAAACGAAACGAAGGGGGCGAAGACTTAGTATTTTAGGCTTGCTACAGCCGTGTGTCAGTTTCGCGTATGGGTTGGCTGTTGGGAGTTTTAGCAGCAAATCATATATCACTATTATGGAAAATGAAGCAAAACAAGCTGAGGCATGAAATGAAATCAACTGGACGGATCAGAGTGATAATTCAAGATAATGGTCCCATACACAAATCCCTGGATGTCCAACAAAAATGGTCTCAGTGGGAAAGCCAGGGATTGTATATTTTCTTTTTACCTAAATACTGTTCGGAAATGAACAAGATTGAACTGGAATGGCAGCAACTTAAAAATCATGAACTGGTCGGACAAATGTTTGAAGATGAACTAGATATTGCCTACGCAGTAATGGATGGAATTGAAGCGAGAGGACAACGAGGAAATTATACAACTAATCGCTTTAAATTCAGTTCCTCTCCTGGTTGTTAACATTTCTTTACTTACCTTGGTTTTTTTATACCGACCTACTTAGCTAATCAATTGCTAGAGCGAAGTTCCTCCCTTTGGAATATGTACGGGCCGACTGAGACAACTATTTGGTCAACCATTCATCAGGTAGAAGCTGGTGAGGAAACCATACCAATTGGTCGCCCAATTTTAAATACTCAAATTTATCTATTCAAGTATCCACGCCATTCTCACAACGATAATCTTGAGCTTGTTGCTGATGGCTCTGAGGGACAGATTTACATGGGTGGTATGGGAATAGCGAGAGGTTATCTTAACCGTCCAGAGATAACTGAGGAAAGGTTTATTGATGATACTTTTAACACTGAACCGGGCGCTCGTCTTTATAAAACAGGTGACTTAGCTCGTTATCTTCCCGACGGTAATATTGCCATTATTGGGCGCAGTGACTACCAAGTAAAAATTCAGGGACACCGAATTGAATTAAAAGATATTGAAGCAGCCTGCTTCGATATTTCTGCGGTGAAGGATGTGGGAGTCGTTGTTAGTAATGATGCTCAGGGACACGATTACTTAGTTGCTTATGTTGTGCTGAATTCACAAGCATTAAAGCAGAGTTCAGCAGGCTTCCGAGCCATGCTAAAAGAAAAATTGCCGGAGTACATGATTCCTGCGCTTGTGGTCTTTATGGATGCTTTGCCATTAACACCTAATTGTAAAGTAGATCGACAGGCACTACCGGCACCAACTCTGGATAATGTTGAAAATTTTGTTGCTCCACGCACGGAAATAGAGAAACAATTGGTTGAAATTTGGACTTATGTTTTAGGAGTGCAAATTGCAGGGCAAACGCATCATGTCAACAAGCGGGAATTTTACCGTGCTTGTTGCGACTATTATCGATAGCTGTAGTTTATTGAAAAGAGATTTGACTGCCGATAGCGGTGGCTATTCCTCAAAACACTACTACTATTCTCCCGGCAATTTAGATGCGTTTGCCCTGGTGCAAATTGGCATCCATCAAAACTTTTTTGAGTAGGCGGAAAGGCTCTTCAGAACTTGTGGTGATAAGTTTATCTAATCAATTGCTAAAATGTTTAATGGTAAGGATTCAGGTCTGAAAAAGGGGAATGAGCGAGCGGCATAGCCAAGTCACAAGAATGGGCATTCATAGCCTCACGGAAAAAAGCCATTACTGAACGAGCTTGAAAACGACAGGTTTGAATCACACTAAGTAGATTAGCAGTTTCCTCAAATCGTTTCATCGAACGAGATCCGCCCGAAACTTTCCGCTTAGTTACAGAAGGCCGTAGGGAACGTTCGGCTTTATTATTATCCGGAGGAACCGAGGGGTCAGTGAGAAAATACCACCATTGTTCTGCCTTATCCCGTAAGGATTTTAGTAACAGACCTGCGGCATAACCAACTTGGTTCAACCAAGTGGCAAGGGCTTTATTCAATCGTATTTTGAAATCAGTTGCCCAGGAGTCGTAGGTGAGTTGATCCTTCGTGTTTCGCTCCCGACTCATGGGATCTAAAAGCTTCATCAATTAATGACAGAAATATTTGAGCGACTGCTGCATTATTGTTGCCAGGAAGTTCCAACACTTTCTTGAAATGCCGTCGTAAATGGGCTAGACACTTCTGTTGGGCTGCGATATTCCCGCCATTATAAACGCTGAAATCATCTGAGCTTAAAACCCCAGCAAATTCTGTGCCCAGCATGGTTTCTAGTTCCACACGTCACAAAAGTATCTGCGGCATGAAATAAACAGAATCCTTCTCCACTAGCCGTCCATAGCCATTCTTTGACTCCCATGACACACTCTTAGGGTTTCATCTACATGAACGTTTGATTGTAAAGGTGCCCATTCCCACAGTGCTTTGATAGCTGGCTTTACTGCTGCTGCTACTCGTTGATTGGTTTTTTGCAATGTTCCTACTCCCACTTCAATCCTGCCGAGTTCCCACAAAAGCGAGCGTCAGCTTGGAGTAGGAAAGATGCCCATAATTACCTAGCCAGACGCCGGGTGCTTGCAGATTAACACTTAAGTCAAGTCAAGGAACCACTCCCTGATGTGGTTCTCCTCTA
>NZ_JAUBOZ010000179.1:0-8235 GCF_036700475.1 Microcoleus sp. T2B6
GGCGATAAGACCTTTTCTTTTGAAGTTGAGGCCACTCCCGATGTCTTGGATGATTTCACATCCGGGGTAGCGAGACAAAAGAAAGTCAGCCTGTCGAATAAGGTCGGCTTTTTGACTTCGACTGCTAACTCAGGCGTAGAGGATGGTTGGTTTAGTAGATGGAATATTGACAACTGAGTCGCAATCGTAGCGTCGCTGTCCTGATGGTGTTCTGTACGCTTTGATTTTTCCTTCTTTTTCCCACCGCTAAGCGTGTTTTTGAACATACTCCAAGTCGTTGAATAGCGATTCTTGGTGGTACATATGTGGACATATCTGGGTTTGGTTAGGTGAATTATTCCAGTCTACACCAATTGTCTGATTTATAAGGAAAATGTCTAAGAAAAGCCCGTCCTAGGGATTACTCCCCTTTTAGAAATGCTGGCGACACTTCAGCAGACCAGCAAGACAAAACTCCGAGTTTTGGATCTCGGCTGTGGCAATGGCAGCCTCAGTCACGTTATCGCAGAGCACGGCTGCGAAGTTGTCGGCGTTGACACTTCTGCACCCGGAATTGCCATCTCCCGTCAAAGTTTCCCAGAGTGTCAGTTTATCCAAGCAGATATTTACGACCTTCCAGATACCGATATTCTGAACTCATTTGATGTTGTCTTAGCTATTGAAGTAATCGAACACTTGCTTTATCCTAAAGAACTAGCAAGAACTGCAAAAAAATGCCTCATTCCTGGAGGAACATTAATTATTTCCACCCCCTATCACGGCTATTTAAAAAATCTGGCTTTAGCTGTTTCTGGCAAACTAGATCAACATTTTACCGTTCTTTGGGATAACGGTCACATTAAATTTTTTTCAGTAGAGACGCTGACCAAGTTATTAAGATTCGAAGGATACACAGAGATAAAATTTCAATTTGCTGGCCGGTGTCCCTATCTTTGGAAATCAATGTTATGCTCTAGTAAGTTTTCAGGATAACCTGAAAACATATGAGTTGTGAGTTGTCAATCAATTCAGTTTCTTGACTAGACCGCCCGACCTCATAAAAAGTAAAAAATAAGTTTCACTAAAAAAAAGTAAAATGACTGTTGGCGTTTGGATATTAGGCGATCAACTATGGCAGAACCAAGCTGCCCTCAACCGCACAGATGATAAACCCTCCCTACCGATAATTTTAATTGAATCTTGGCAGCACGTTCAACACCGGCGCTACCACCAACAAAAATTAGTATTAATTTGGTCGGCCATGCGGCACTTGGCTGAAGAATTGCTCGTCGGTGGATGGCAAGTTACTTACACAAAATCGGAGGACTTTGAAGCACCTCTCAAAGCTTGGATACAAGCTCAGAATATCACCGAAGTGCGGGTGATGGCTCCGAACGATCGACCTTTTTTACAGCTCGTTCAAAATTTGCAACTGCCCTGTAAAATAACCCTAATTCCCAACAATCAATTCCTCTGGACACAAACAGAATTCAAAGATTGGGCGTCAAGCCGCAAACGTTTGTTAATGGAAGACTTCTATCGAGCCAGCCGCCAGCGTTTCCAAATTTTAATGGATGGCAATAAACCTGTCGGAGGAAAGTGGAATTTTGACAAAGAAAATCGTCAGCCACCAAAAGGAAAACTGGATACCCCCAAACCTCTCTGGTTTGAACCGGACGCCATAACTCAAGAAGTTATCGCACAAGTTAAATCTCTATCTTTCCCAACTTACGGAAGTATTGAACCTTTTCGCTGGGGGGTTACACGAGAGCAAGCATTGCAAGTATTAGATAATTTCATCGAACAGGGTCTCCCCACTTTTGGCCCTTATCAAGACGCGATGGTAACGGGGGAGGAAACAATGTGGCATTCCCTAATTTCTCCGTATCTCAATATTGGCTTGCTGCATCCTTTAGAAGTTATTCAAGCGGCGGAAACAGCCTACCTCGAAAAAAACTTAAATTTAAACGGCGTCGAAGGTTTTATCCGCCAAATTCTGGGCTGGCGAGAATACATTCGCGGTATGTATTTTTACGTGGATGCTGATTATTTTGAGAAGAATTGGTTCAACCACACTCAGCCACTGCCGGAGTTTTTTTGGGACGCTAGTAAAACAGATATGAACTGTTTGTGCCAAGTTTTAACTCAAGTCGAAGGCAGCGGTTACGCGCACCATATCCAGCGGTTGATGATTTTGAGCAATTTTGGTCTAATTGCGGGAATCTCGCCCCAGGAGCTAGAAAAATGGTTCCACAGTGCGTTTGTGGATGCCTATGACTGGGTAATGCAGACTAATGTGCTGGGCATGGGTTTGTTTGCTGACGGCGGTGTGTTGGCCTCGAAGCCCTATGCTGCTTCTGCCAATTACATTAATAAAATGAGCGATTATTGTCGGGGGTGCAAATTCGATCGCACAGTGCGATCGGGCGAAAATGCCTGTCCCTTCAACTTCTTCTACTGGGATTTCCTAGCGCGCCACCGGGACAAACTTCAGTCGATCGGTCGCATGAGCTTTATCTTAGCCAATCTCGACAAAATGCCGCCGCCAGAATTGGCAACCATCCGCCAAAAAGCGGCAGAGTGGCACTTAGGAAGTTGACTGTTGACTGTTGTCAGTTGACTGTTGTCAGTTGTCAGTTGTTAATCCTTTGCAGTGGCTAATAACAAATAACCAATAACATTAATCAACAGTCAACAGTCAACAGTCAACAGTCAACAATGCCCCATGCCCCATGCCCCATGCCCCATGCCCCCATGCCCCATGCCCCATGCCCTTTGCAATTCTTATTTTTTCCCTGACTTTTCCCTAAACATTCCACAGCGTTTCCCCAGGCAAGTCTGAGGTTTTCCACAGATTCGACAAAGTTTTCCACAGAAATTAACGGCACGGTAGCATCTTGCTGCGGAATTGGGGATTTCCTTAACTTGCTGCCTAATTCCTCATAAACCCCCCGACACATAAAGATATGTAACAAAAAATGCCCTAAAAAGCTGATTATTTGGTAGACTTTTTTTTTATCTAAAGGAGTTTGTAATATTTCGCAACATTGACAAACCCACCCCCTCATAGCGCACAATGATGCGACCGACCTAAAAAAAAGCGCTCTGATTTCGGCTGTGCCAGCACCTGTATCCGGCCGAAGGGGGGGTTCTGTTTTCAATTTATTAGCGAGACTAAAAAAAATGATGAACCCAACAGTCAGTATTTTTGCTGAAATTCCCGAAACGCTGCACGATTCTCTCAAAACTTACCTAGAAACCCATCCCGAATGGGATCTAGACCGAGTATTTTGCGCGGCCCTGTCGCTGTTTTTGTTGCAGAATGCCGATAGCGGTACGCCTGAAGCTTCGCGCAGTTATCGCCAAGCTGCGAGAGTTTATCTCGAAACTCTGTTTCAATCTCCTCAAGACTTGCACAGCAACAATGTAACTCCCTCGTCTTAAAGGATCGGGGGAGAGGGGGAGACGCGGTTTCTGGGAAGGATTTTAGTTGACCCAGAGGGCGCGTACTGCAGAGGTGGCAACTTCAGCTTAAAATCCCTGAGAACTATCGCTTATAGCTTAATGCCGAGCCCCATTGCATCTCCCTTAAGAAGGAAACTTTGATAGCTTCAAGTCCCCCCGGACTATCAGGGCAGGGCTGTTTCATTCTCAGGAAAACCAGCCTTTTGACTCTTGTCGTGCCAAGAATGCCGACCCGACCCCTCCACGATTTGTTAGCCCTTGGGTGGGATTGGGGCTGCCACGGGGGGATTGCCCCTACAAGAGAATGAAAAATCCCCCCGGACTATCAGGGGATGCCGGGGGGATAAGCTGCCTTAATCGTCAAACAGTAGACGGGTAGTACATAAGACGCGCTTGTTTACACGCATGGTGCGGCGCACCCTACAGACTACAAACTAATGGCTGAAGACTACATCATGCCCATGCCGCCCATGCCACCCATGCCACCCATGCCGCCCATGCCGCCCATGCCGCCCATGCCGCCCATGCCGCCCATGTCGCCCATGTCGCCGCCGGCTTTTTTCTTCTCGGGTTTTTCGACAATCACAGCTTCAGTGGTCAATACCATACCAGCAATGGAACCGGCATTTTGCAAAGCCGATCGCACCACCTTAGCCGGGTCAATAATCCCGGCGGCAATCATATCTTCGTACACGTCGGTAAGAGCGTTGTAGCCAACGTTGAACTCGCTAGCCCGCACTCGTTCGATGACGATCGAACCTTCAACACCGGCATTATCAGCGATTTGACGCAAAGGTGATTCCAAAGCTTTCTTCACCAAGTCAGCGCCTACTTGTTCTTCGGTGTCTAAAGTATTTCTGATCGCATCTATTTTTGTAATCAGGTGAATTAGCGTCGTCCCACCTCCGGCAACGATACCTTCTTCCACAGCAGCTTTCGTAGCGTTCAAAGCGTCTTCAATACGCAGTTTACGGTCTTTGAGCTCGGTTTCGGTAGCTGCGCCGACTTTAATTACAGCGATGCCGCCGGCGAGTTTGGCGATGCGTTCGGTTAGCTTTTCCTTGTCGTAGTCGGAATCCGTCGCTTCTAGCTGCTTGCGGATTTGCTCGATCCGTTTTAGCACGTCAGCTTTGTGTTCTTCGCCTGCAACAATGATCGTGTTTTCTTTGTCGATCGTAATTTTGCGGGCGGTACCGAGCATTTCTAGGGTTGCGGTATCGATGCTGAGTCCGACTTCTTCAGAAATCAGTTGACCGCCGGTGAGCACGGCGATATCTTGAAGCATAGCTTTGCGTCGATCGCCAAAACCAGGAGATTTGGTTGCTGCGATGTTCAATACGCCGCGGGCTTTGTTGACTACCAGAGTTGCCAAAGCTTCGCCTTCAATATCTTCGGCGATAATTAGCAGCGGTTGACCGGTGCGGGCGATTTTTTCGAGAACTGGAATTAGTTCTTGAATCGAGCTAATTTTTTTGTCGGTAATCAGGATGCGAGCGTTTTCGTACTCAACTTCCATGCGATCGGTGTTAGTGACGAAATACGGAGAAAGATATCCGCGATCGTACTGCATCCCTTCGACAACTTCCAATTCTGTTGTCAGAGATTTCGACTCTTCTACAGTAATTACGCCGTCTTTCGTGACTTTTTCCATTGCTTGGGCAATCATGGCGCCGACTTCTTCGTCGTTACCGGCGGAGACAGTGGCGACTTGAGCAATGGCGCTTCCTTCGACTGGTTTCGCCAATTTCTCGATTTCCAGCACCAAGTGGGCGATCGTTTTTTCAATACCCCGGCGCAGCGCGACTGGGTTTGCGCCTGCAGCGACATTCTTCAAACCTTCGCGAATGAGGGATTGAGCGATAACCGTTGCGGTTGTTGTGCCGTCGCCTGCGATATCTTTAGTTTTGGAGGCGACTTCTTGAATTAAGCGAGCGCCGGCATTTTCCAGGGGGTCTTCGAGTTCGATATCCCTAGCAACGGTGATACCGTCGTTAACTATTTGGGGAGCGCCGTATTTCTTTTCCAATAGGACATTCCGGCCTTTCGGGCCCAAGGTGATGCGGACAGCATCGGCGAGTTGATTGACGCCGCGTTCTAGTGCCCGCCGAGATTTGTCGCTAAATGCAACTATTTTGGTCATGTTTGTCTCCAATCGCTTACATTAGCAAATTTAGCACTCTCTGAGTCTGAGTGCTAAGTTGATCGATTTTTGATTGTAGCGCGCCTCAACCGTGTGGGGGATTGGGGGGACGGATGGGAGATTTGGGCGAGCTCGTTCCGGGTGGCTAAGGACAGGGCAATGCCGTGTCCCCACATATCTCGTGTCAGCACAGATATAATGTGGTTTGTTACATATCGATATAATCAGGTTTTGGTTGAGGCCAAAACCTAATTTTGATGGCGCGTCCTCCCAAAGCAGAATTTTTATTAAAAATTTCTTAACTGGTGTTTTCGGTCATCTACCTTTCGATAGAGCTTATATTTTTTTTTTCAAACTTCTACCTTCTATAGCAACCACGCCCGACGATGATGACGTTCTTAATTGCTGAAACATGAGCTGAAGATTGCGCCTTCCTTCTTCCTTCTTCCTTCTTCCTTCTTCCTTCTTCCTTCAGCATCCATCCGTTACATCCGTTACAAAATCCGCTGCCGAACCTTCTTCCTTCTTCCTTCTTCCTATGGCTCGTTATTCTCGACTGCAAAAACTCGGCTCTTATATGCGCCCGCACTGGAAACCAACATTCTGGGGCATTTTTTCGCTATTGGTTGTCAATGCTGTGGGCGTTTACATTCCCCTGCTGATTCGGAATGCAGTTGACACTCTCCAATATGCGACTAAATTTGACCAAGTTTTCAACTTCGTGGCACTAATTCTGATTCTCGCCTCAATTATGTGGGTGATTCGGATGGCGTCGCGGATTTTGCTGTTTGGCGTCGGGCGTCAAGTCGAATTTGACCTCAAACAGCAAATATTTAACCATTTATTAACATTAGAACCGTCTTATTTTGCCGCCAATACGGTAGGGGATTTAATTAACCGCGCTACTTCCGATTTGGACAATATTCGGCGCTTGGTGGGGTTTGCGGTACTCAGTTTGGCGAATACGGCATTTGCCTATGCTTTGACTTTGCCGGTGATGCTGGGGATTAATGTAAGGTTGACGCTGTTTGCGATCGCAGTTTATCCTTTAATGCTGGTTTTGGTACAGTTATTTAGCGACAAACTTCGCATCCAACAGTTAGCCGTGCAAGAGGAATTGTCGGCGATGAGCGATTTAATTCAGGAAGATATGAGCGGGATGTCCGTAATAAAAATCTACGCTCAAGAAGAAAACGAACGCCGAGCTTTTCGCAATTCCAACGCGCAGTTGCTATCAGCAAATTTGGAATTAGCAAAAACTAGAAACTTTATTTTTCCGCTGCTGGGCGGTTTGGCAAGCATCAGTTTGTTGGTGCTGCTTTCTGCTGGTGGCGGGGCAATTGCTAATGGTCAAATTAGCATTGGCGATTTTGTGGCGTTGCTGATTTATGTCGAGCGCTTGGTGTTTCCGACGGCGCTGTTGGGTTTCACAATTACGGCTTACCAGCGGGGAGAAGTGAGTGTCGATCGCATCGAATCAATTCTGACTGTGGAACCGCAAATTAAGGATACTGCCGATGCAGTTGAACTGGCAACTCCAGTCAAAGGAGAAATTGTGGCTCGCCATCTAAATTATACTTATCCCGGTGCTAATACACCCGCACTTAAAGATGTGGATTTTACCATAAAACCGGGAGAAACTGTCGCAATTGTTGGGGCGATCGGCTCAGGAAAATCAACTTTAGCTAATGCACTGCCACGCTTGCTAGATATCGATCCGGGTCAGTTATTTGTAGACGGACAGGATATTACCGAGGTAAAATTGACCGAATTGCGCGGGGCGATCGCCTACGTTCCGCAAGAAAGTTTTCTGTTCGGCACTACCATCAAGAATAACATCCGCTACGGAAACCCTTTAGCGGAACAGCCGGAGATTGAAGTCGCAGCAAAACAAGCGCAAATTCACGCCGAAATCCTCAACTTCCCGCAACAGTACAAAACAGTTGTCGGCGAGCGCGGCATTACTTTATCCGGCGGACAGCGGCAGCGGACAGCACTTGCTCGCGCTTTGTTAGTTGACGCCCCGGTGTTAATTTTGGATGATGCTCTTTCCAGCGTTGACAATCAAACTGCTACCGACATTTTGCGAAACTTGGCAACGGGAACCGATCGCAAAACGGTAATTTTTATCTCCCATCAAATGTCAGCAGCGGCCAGTGCCGATCGCATTTTTGTGATGGAGAGAGGAGAAATAGTTCAGAGTGGCACTCACCTTGAATTGGTAGGGCAAACAGGGCTTTATCAGTATTTGTGGAACCAGCAAAAATTAGAGGAATTGCTGCATTGACAAGTGACAGATACTTTGAGTCATCTATACTTAGACCCTAAATAAGTAGATTGGTCAGAACTTACGCAAGTACGCTATATATAGCGCAATACGGTTCAGTTAAGAGCAATCTGACTTCTAAAAGATGCCTGTATTTCCCATAAAATCGTGAGGTTAAATTCGTCGGACAGCGTTAACTGAACCGTATTGACATATAGCGTGCTTGCGTAAGTCCTGTGGGAGTCGGAGTGATTTCGGGGATGACGGGATTGTTACATCTCTTTACATTTGGGTTTGGGACAGCTCGTATTCATAAAAATTCATACCGGATGCGGGAAACTCAGCGGCTTCAGCCCTGAGAGGTAAGCGACGCGGGGACTTCAGT
>NZ_JAUBOZ010000241.1:0-1472 GCF_036700475.1 Microcoleus sp. T2B6
GGGTAAATTGTCAAGGGGGTATTTACATTGGTTAAAAAATAGATGAAACTCAGAATAGGCAAGTAGTTGAGCAATTATGACCAGCCATGACCAAGACCAGAACTACCAATCGGGACCACGCGAAAAAGAAACAACGACCACTGATAGAGGATGAAGTAATTGCCCAGCAACTAGAAGCATTACTGACACCAGCCATGCTCAATCAGGAAAATTCCTACCGTCAGCTAAAACTTCGAGACCGAATTCTCAACTTGCCATTGATGATGGCTGCGGTCTTAACCTTACTATGGCGAGATGTGGCAGGGGTAAGAGAGCTGACCCGAATGTTAACGAGAGACGGCTTTCTGTGGTGTAATCCCACTAAAGTCAGCCAACAAGCACTCTCACAAAGATTTTTGACCTTTCCTGCTGAGCTGTTTGAACAAGTATTTAAGGATTTATTACCGCGTTTAAGAACAAATTGGCAGAGGAGAAATCAACGAACCTTACCAGAAAGTATTCAGTTTACATTAACAAGATTTGAGCAGATTTGGATTATAGATAGTTCAATATTAGAGGCATTATTTCGGAAATTATCAAACTTAGAGTCAGCTAAAATAGGACAATTGGCGGGGAAAATAAGTACAGTAATTGATCTAGTAACTAGATTGCCAGTCGAAATTTGGTTTACCGAAAATGCGAAAGAATCTGATGTAAAACTTGAAGAGAATATCCTCAATTTAGTCAGCGAAAATACGTTATTACTATTAGATAGAGGCTTTTATCACTTTAGTTTCTGGTTAAAATTAATTGAGCAAAAGGTTAACTTTATTACCCGAATAAAGAAAGGAGCCGCCATCAAAGTAGAGGAAGTATTTACCGATAGTTATGGACTGCGAGACCGTAAGATACGTTTGGGGTCTGGAACGAAGAAAACTCCGTTTATTACCTTACGTTTGATTGAAGTTCGTTCAGAAAAAACCTGGCATTCTTATTTAACAAGTGTGCTAGAGCCAGAAAAATTACCCCCTTATGTAGTAGCAGATTTGTATCGAAGACGTTGGCGGATTGAAGAAGCTTTTAATATTGTAAAAAGGCTGTTAGATTTAAGCTATTTATGGACGGGTTCAATCAATGGGATTAAATTACAGATTTGGGCAACTTGGTTATTTTATGCAGTTTTAGTAGATTTAGGTGATGCGGTAGCTGATGAACTAGCTCTACCTTTTGAGCAGATTTCTTTAGAAATGATTTATCGCGGTCTTTATCATTTTACTATGGCTCATCATAAAGGTAAAGCAACAGATCCAATCAAGTATTTTGCTGACCCCCAAAATCGAGATTTAGGCATTATTAAACAGCAGCGAAAACCGAATGTTAAGTTAATTATTGCCCCTTTTCCTGAAAAGCAACGAGGGTCTGACCAATTCTTTTTTAAGAACTCTCCGAAAGCCTCTTGACAAAAGACTTACAGCCTTAACTTGTCACCAATG
>NZ_JAUBOZ010000242.1:0-1468 GCF_036700475.1 Microcoleus sp. T2B6
GTAAGGAACCCCACGCTTAAAAGCGGGGGCTTTTAGGAAGTCCGGCTCGATCGCCAGCGGTGAAAGAAGAAAGCCCGAACCTTACCAGAGACAGGATTAGACCTACGTTTTTAGAGTCATGATACCGAAGAATGCGACGCTAGTTTTTCGCTCTATCGCCAAAAGTTAAACAGGATTAGCAGGGGTTAACCCAGTGCTTTTGGCATAACAAGCTCTTAAAACATTCTCGAAGCGAACTTTACCCAGCAATGGAGGACTTTGTGTCTAATTTCGTTTTCGTCATTGACAGTCAGAAACGCCCACTAAATCCAATCCGCCCAGGATTGGCTCGCAAATTACTAACCACGGGCAAAGCTGCCGTTTTCAAAAAATATCCATTCACAATAATTCTGAAAATAGAGGTAACAGCACCTCAAAAACCAATCACTCTTAAATTAGACCCGGGTTCTAGAACTACTGGAATCGCATTGCTACAAGGGGAGCAGGTAATCTTTGGCGCAGAACTAACACACCGAGGACAAGCTATTAAAGCCTGTCTGGAATCTCGCCGTTCACTGCGTAGAGGCAGGAGAAACCGCCATACCCGCTATCGTCCAGCTAGATTCTTGAACAGAACTCGTCCTAAAGGGTGGTTAGCTCCAAGCTTGCAGCATCGTGTCGAAACAACCTTGACTTGGGTAAATAGATTGATGAAACTTGCTCCCATTGCATCTATTTTTCAAGAACTTGTGCGATTTGACTTACAGCAAATAGAAAACCCAGAGATTAGTGGATTGGAATACCAGCAAGGAGTTCTATACGGTTACGAAATCCGCGAATACCTACTAAACAAATGGGACAGAAAGTGTACGTATTGCGGAAGTACTGATATACCGCTACAAGTCGAACACATCCATCCCAAAGCTAAAGGCGGATCTAATCGCATTTCTAATCTTTGCCTTGCTTGCGATGCTTGCAACAAAAAGAAGGGTACTCAAGATGTTGAGCAATTCCTATCTAAAAAGCCAGAGATTTTAAAGCGGGTTTTATCCCAAGCAAAGCGACCTTTGAAAGACGCAACAGCAGTTAATTCAACTCGCTGGGCATTATTTAATCGACTCCGCATGACTGGCTTACCCGTTTCTACTGGTAGTGGCGGTTTAACAAAGTTCAATCGTACTCGATTGAATCTGCCTAAATTCCACTGGTTAGATGCTGCTTGCGTAGGTCAAGTGGAAAATTTGAAGGTACTGACTTCTCGACCGCTGTTAATTAAAGCAGCAGGACATGGTGCTCGGCAAATGTGTGGCACAAATCGATTTGGCTTCCCAATTCGGCATAGATCGAGAAAGCAAATACATTTTGGGTTTCAAACTGGTGATATCATTGGCGCTACCGTCACCGCAGGCAAGAAAGTTGGTTCCTACGTGGGACGAGTTCTTTGTCGTGCATCCGGTTCGTTCGACATTGCCACAATCCAGGGAAGGGT